>JAQXHW010000021.1 GCA_029007475.1 Oscillospiraceae bacterium
AGAGAGAGGTGGCCTCGCCGCCTGAGGAGGCCCATCCGATGCCTATCATACCGGAGTGAGAAACCGCTTTAATATCGTCCTCGTGGTCCATAGCGTTTATTAGCTCAAAATAGATATCGCTTATGGAGATAACCTTGTCAACCTGACTTTTGTATGTACCGAAGCCGTTCTTTACATAGCTAACCTTGCCGGGACAGGGGGAGATGAAGCAAACACCGATTTCCTCGTCTTTGAGCTCTGGGTGCTCCCGCTTTGCCTTTTCGCGTGCAAGCTGTGCGGCAACCTCCATGGGAGGAAGCATGGGAAGAATATTATCGGTAAGAGAGGGAAATCTTAGAGAAATGAGCCTTAATACCACAGGACAGGCAGAGCTGATAATCGGTCTCTGGATATTAGCTGTTTTGAGGAAAGCACGGGTGTAAGCCGTTACAAGCTCAGCCGCCGCGGAAACCTCAAAAACATCGTCAAAGCCGATTTTAAGAAGTCCGTTAAGGACATAATCTACATCCTCAAGATTTTCAAACTGACCGTACAGGGTAGGTGCAGGAAGCGCAATCTTCCATTTGTACTTATCCATTTCACTCAGCTTGTTACATTTAGCCTTCTTAGCTTTTTTTGGACATACTTTGATACATTCGCCGCAGTCAATGCAACGTTTTTCATTGATAACCGCATGGTTATCTTTAATTCGTATTGCTTGAGTGGGGCAGTGGCGCAGACAGGTTGTGCATCCGATGCACTTGCTAACATCAAGATAGACGGAATGCTCGTAACTATTCAAATTCTGCACCTCTTTCTCTTATGATTAATTTAGATTAACCCTCATGGTTATTGTGGTACCCTCGCCAACTACTGAGTCGATAGTCATGTAGTCCGTGTAGCGCTTCATGTTGGGAAGTCCCATACCTGCGCCGAAGCCCATAGAGCGTATTGAGTCGGTAGCGGTAGAGAAGCCCTCCTGCATAGCCTGTTCAATATTTGCGATACCGGGGCCTTGGTCCTTAAGGACTATCTCAATGTAATCCTCTGAAACAGAGACGTCAGCGTCTCCGCCGTCAGCATGGACAACCATGTTGATTTCGCCTTCGTACATGGCGATAGAAACCCGTCTTATGATGTCGGGGGAAATACCAAGCTGCCTAAGGTTTTTCTTTATAGCAACGGAGGCCTGCCCCGCCGAAGTAAAGTCGTCCCCGTCTACATCAAAATGGAAGGTGAGCAGATCGCTCATGCTTCACGGAGTTTGTTGCCTACCAAACCGTTAGTGTAAAGGATTCCGCAGGCTTCATACATTCTTTTAGGGGAAGTGAGCAGAACAATACCCGCTTCCTTTGCAAGCTCAATCATCTCAGGAGAGGGCAGCTTTGAACGCACAAAAACGATACAAACCATATCCATCATTTCAGCAGTGCGGATAACCTGAGAATTAACGAGACCTGTAAGCAGGACCGCCTGGTCCTTAACGAATGCCAAAACGTCGCTCATCATATCACTTCCGCAGGCGGAGTAAACGTGGTGACCCAGGTTTTCTTCGCAGCAGGCAACCTCGGCATCGAGCAGTTCTTTGATTGTGCTGATTTTCATACAGATCGTTCCTTTATAGAAGAGTTTAGGAAATTAGTCAGCGTACTTTGCGAGAATGTCGTCGACATCATCAACAGTAAGACGTCCGTAAACTTCCTCGTTGATAGTGAGAACAGGAGCAAGACCGCAAGCGCCGATACAGCGACATGCTGTGAGAGAGAACTTGCCGTCTGCGGTACACTCATCAGAGCCAATACCGAGCTTCTCGGAGAGCTTGTCGAAGATGTCTCCTGAGCCCTTAACGTAGCAAGCGGTACCAAGGCAAACGGAGATAGTGTATTTTCCCTTAGGAGTTAGTGAGAACTGAGAGTAGAAGGTGGAAACACCGAAAACCTCCTCCATAGGAACGTTAAGACCTTCTGCAATCATAGCCTGAACTTCCTTAGGCAAGTAGCCGTAAACCTCCTGTGCCTGCTGAAGCACGGGCATTACTGCGCCGGGGTCGTCCTTGTGTGCTTCGATAATCTCTTTGAGCTTTGCTTCCTGCTCGGGTGTGCCGGTAAAAGGAGCGTTGCTGATTTTCTTTTGCATTATTTATCCTCCCTGAAAATAAATTGTTTTGTAAAAAGCAATGCAAAAATAATTGCTATTAACATACACTATCATTTTAGCATAAATTATTAAAAATGTCTACAAAAAAGAGCAAAAATCTTGAATAAGTTATGAAATACGGCTATATGATTTGTGTTTAGAAATAATAGTCTCAACAATCTGCACAGAACGAGCTGCAGCTTATTGTTAAATATGCATTAATACAAAGAAAAAGCAGGAGAATATGCTCTACTTCAGCTATACTTTTTCTATGCTTTTTACAGTAAGAATATCTGCGTCAACAGTAAATTTTATTTCGAATTCTCCGTACTTCATGCCGTAAATTCTCTCGCTGTCGTCGATATACTGAGGTCTGGGGTCTCCCGAGAGAATGTCCATAAGAGGTTTAATTTTCTTATTCGGAATAACGGACAACAGCGTTTCCTCACATTCTACCTTCAGCGAGTAATGCTTTCTCTCGTCGGCAAAGCCGCCTAAGGCGTCGGGGTGTGAGTCGGTATAGGGGAGATAGGGCTTGATATCGTAAATGGGTGTTCCGTCTAAAAGGTCGGCCCCCGAAACTATAAGGACTGTGCCATGGTGAGTTTTCTCAAGACCTATTAGCTTGACCGAGGATAGCCCGATAGGGTTGGGTCTAAAGGGTGAGCGTGTAGCGAAAACTCCCATTCTCTTGTTGCCGCCGAGTCGCGGAGGCCGTACCGTAGGGGACCAGCTATCCCGTTTTGCCTCGGAAAATTCCCAAATCAGCCAAAGGTGTGAAAAGCCTTCAATACCTCTTAAAGCCTCATCATTTCTATACTCAGGTTCAAAAATTACAGTTGCCAAAGAGTCCGCCAAACCGCTCTGCCTTGGAATTCCGAACTTTTCGGGGAAATCGGTCTTAATCTTAGCAATTACTTTCATATTGTCGCCTCCACCTTCTTCTTAGAAAATTATAAGTATAAGTGAATGAAAAAGTCAAATTTTTTTGTTGAATTTTTGTATATTTGTTGCTATAATTACAATAGCTATATTATGTAGCAAAGGAGAAATATATTATGCAAGGTTTAATTTTAGCAGCAGGAATGGGCAAGCGCCTCAAGGACTTAACCCAGAATAACACAAAATGTATGGTTAAGGTTAACGGAGTTACCTTGATTGAAAGAATGCTCAGACAGCTTGACGCCTTAGAGCTTTCCCGAGTTGTTATCGTTGTGGGATACGAGGGACAAAAACTCATTGATTACATAAAAACTCTCAATATCAAGACCCCTATTGTCTTTGTTGATAACCCTATTTATGATAAAACCAACAACATATACTCTCTTGCACTTGCGAAGGATTATATGCTTGAGGATAACACGCTTCTCTTAGAGTCTGATTTAATTTTCGAGGACAGAGTCTTAAAAGCTCTCCTTGACGACCCAAGGGAAACCCTTGCTCTTGTTGATAAATATGAGGCTTGGATGGACGGTACCTGTATCACCATCGGCGATGACGATACTATCGAAAGATTTATCCCCGGTAAAAAGCTTGTTTTTGAGGAGATTGGTGACTACTACAAGACCGTTAATATCTATAAATTCAGCAAGCATTTCTCCGAAACTCACTATGTACCTTTCCTTGACGCTTACTCTAAGGCTCTCGGTAACAACGAGTATTATGAGCAGGTGCTTCGGGTTATTACCATGCTTGATGAGCCCGAGATTAAGGCTAAAAAGCTCTCAGGTCAGCTTTGGTACGAGATTGACGATATCCAGGATTTGGATATAGCTTCCTCTATGTTTACTCCCGATGAGGACGAAAAGGTTGAAAAAATTCAGGCTCGATACGGCGGCTACTGGAGATATCCAAAGCTCATAGATTTCTGCTATCTTGTAAACCCCTACTATCCTCCTCAGAGACTCATGGATGAAATCAAGGCAAGTTTTGAGCGGCTTGTTACTCAGTACCCCTCCGGTATGAAGATTAACAGCCTTTTAGCCGCCAAGAATTTCGGTGTTGACCAAAATCACATACTCGTTGGCAACGGTGCCGCGGAGCTGATTAAGTGCCTTATGGAGAAGCTAAGCGGTAAAATAGGCTTCATAAGACCTACCTTTGAGGAATATCCCAACCGCTACTGTAGGGAAGAGAGCGTGATTTTTGTTCCCGAAACCGAGGATTTTTCCTACAATGCTGACGATTTAATCGGCTTTTTCGGTGATAAGGAAATCAGCACCTTAGTTCTCATTAACCCCGATAATCCCACCGGTAACTACCTCACAAAGGCTGATGTATTGAAGCTTGTGAAGTGGTGCGGCGAGAATAAGATAAGAATTATTGTTGACGAGTCCTTTGTTGATTTTGCAGAGGAGGAGGACAGCAGCCTTATTTCCAATGAAATTTTGAATGAAAACGAAAACCTTATTGTTATGAAGTCTATCTCCAAGTCCTATGGTGTTCCGGGCTTAAGACTGGGCGTTCTTGCTTCCTCCGACGACGAATTAATCGCACAGATGAAGAAGGACGTTGCAATCTGGAATATCAACTCTTTTGCCGAGTTCTATATGCAGATTGAGGAGAAATACAAGAAAGATTACGCCGTAGCTCTTGATAAGCTCAAAGAAGCAAGGAAAGCTCTGACAAGCGAACTCCAGAAATTCTCATCGCTTAGAGTAATTCCCTCTCAGGCGAATTATCTCACGGTTGAACTCTTAGGCGGTATTACCTCCAAGGGACTTACAAAGGTTCTTCTCCATAAGCATAATATCTTTATTAAGGACCTTTCCTCAAAAATAAACCGTGGGGAAAAACAGTTTGTGCGCATAGCTGTTCGCAATTTTGAAGATAACGCAAAGCTCGTTGAAGCCTTAAAGAAAGAGCTTAAGTAAAACAAAAACCGGCACCTTAGAAATCAATCTAAGATGGCGGTTTCTTGTTTCGTATCAGAGCATCACCTTGACGGCAAAGCCGCCACTAAAGAAGTAGGTG
>JAQXHW010000022.1 GCA_029007475.1 Oscillospiraceae bacterium
ATTTGAAAATAATGCCGTTTCGGTAAAAAGGAGCGAGGGGTTTGGAGTAAAAAAAGAAAAGCCCGAATTTGACGAGCTTTCAAGGATTGCAAACGAAAAGGATATTTCCATATTTGAAGCGAGAAATTTTGTAAAGTAAAATCACTTTACAAATAAGAAGCACTGTAAAGCGTATAACTTTACAGTGCTTTGTTTTATTATCTGGCTTTTGTTGCGATTTCAACTGTGATTCTTGAAAGAAATTCATCAAGCGTTGTTGCACCCTCGTCACCGTTTTTGCGAGAACGAACGGAAATTGTGCCTTCTTCGATATCCTTATCACCGACAAGAATCATATACGGAATTTTTTCAAGCTGAGCAGAACGAATCTTGAAGCCAATCTTTTCGCTTCTGTCGTCCAACTCACAGCGAACACCGGCTGCTTGAAGCTTCGCCATAACCTCACGGCAATAATCCTGATGTCTGTCGGCAACAGGAAGGAACTTAACCTGAACAGGAGCAAGCCAGGTTGGGAATGCACCGGCATACTTTTCGATAAGCAATGCGAGAGTTCTTTCATAGCAACCGATTGAGGTTCTGTGGATAATGTAAGGATTCTTCTTCTGTCCGTCCGAATCAACATATTCCATACCGAATTTTTCAGCAAGCATCTGGTCAATTTGGATAGTAACAAGTGTGTCTTCCTTACCAAATACATTCTTGATTTGAATATCAAGCTTCGGTCCGTAGAAAGCGGCTTCGCCGATACCTATTTCATAATCAATGCCGAGATCGTCAAGAATATTCTTCATAACACTCTGAGCTTCATCCCATTGCTCCTCAGTTCCGATATACTTTTCACGGTTTTCAGGATCCCATTGAGAGAAACGATAAGTCAAATCCTCTTTCAGTCCGATAGTTTCCATCATATAATTTGTCAGTTCAAGACAAGACTTAAATTCTTCTTCAAGCTGGTCGGGACGGCACATAAGATGTCCTTCGGAAATAGTAAACTGACGAACACGAATAAGTCCGTGCATTTCACCCGATGCTTCGTTACGGAACAAGGTTGAGGTTTCGTCATATCTCAGAGGAAGGTCACGGTATGAACGAGGTCTGTTAAGATATGCCTGATATTGGAAAGGACAGGTCATTGGACGAAGTGCAAATACTTCCTTGTCTTTTTCGGGATCACCCATAACGAACATACCGTCCTGATAATGGTCCCAGTGACCTGAAATCTTGTACAAATCCGACTTCGCCATCAAAGGTGTCTTTGTCAGCAACCAGCCTCTCTTTTCTTCTTCATCCTCAACCCAGCGTTGAAGCGTTTGAATAATCTTTGTTCCCTTTGGAAGAAGAATAGGCAAGCCTTGACCGATATAATCAACAGTAGTGAAAATTTCGAGCTCCCTGCCAAGCTTGTTATGGTCACGCTTCTTTGCTTCTTCAAGGGCTGTAAGATATTCTTCAAGCATAGATGCTTTCGGAAAAGCAATACCATATACGCGACAAAGCATCTTGTTTTTCTCGTCGCCACGCCAATATGCACCTGTGCATTGTGTAAGCTTAAACGCCTTTACATTCTTCATATCCATAAGGTGAGGACCTGCACAAAGCTCGATAAACTCGCCTTGCTCATAAAAACTGATTGGTTCACCTTTTTCGGCGTGCTCCTTAATGAGCTCGATTTTATACGGCTCATTTTTGCTTTCCATAAGGGAAATGGCTTCATCTACCGGAAGCTCAAAGCGTTTGATTTCCGGATTTTCCTTTACGATTTTTTTCATTTCGGCTTCGATTTTTTGCAAATCATCCGGAGAAAATGAATTTTCTACATCAAAATCATAATAAAATCCGTTGTCGATAGCGGGACCGATAGTAAGTTTTGCATCGGGATAAAGGCGTTTTACTGCTTGAGCCATAATATGAGAAGCGGTATGGTTAAAGGCTTTTTGACCGTCTTTATCGTCAAAGGTGAGAATTTCAAGTGATGCATCCGAATCAATTACAGTTCTTAAATCCTGAACCTGACCGTTAATTCTACAACAGGTTGCGTTTCTGAAAAGACCCATAGAAATGTCTTTTGTAATATCGGCAGCAGTTTTGGACTCGTTATACTCTAATACTGAGCCGTCTTTTAGTGTGATTTTCATATTTATACCTCCTAAAAAATAAAATCACCCTGCATAAAAACAGGGTGAATAAAATATCCACGGTTCCACCTGAATTGCGAAAAATCGCCACTCAATGCTCGTAACGGGAGCAAGCCGTCCTGTATTAAAGGCACTCCGGAGTGGTAGCTGATGCTAATAATGTGCGTTCTCGCACCAAACGAACGCTCTCTGCAACACTCAAAGCACAGTCGTGTCTCCATCAAAGCTTTGATTTTTTCTATAATAGCACCCTAAATCGAATTTGTCAAGCATTATAAAAATATAATGAGTATATACAAGTTATATGTAAATAACTCCTTGACAAGTACAAAATATAGGTGTATTATAGTTTTGATATTTTACACTGTGATAATATGGGGTAAGATAATCGCAAATTGCATAAAACTGTACCTTTTCTGATGAAATTAATAAGTTATGTAACAAAAATCTAAACAGAAGGAGGTGCTATTGATATGAAAGTAAGTATTGCTGTAACTATAATATTGGCAGTTGCCTGTGCTATAGCTTTCGGTATTCTTGGATTTGCGTTGGGCTTTATGAAGCGTGGCAAGGACGATGCCGAAAAAATCGGTGATGCAACCGAGCAGGCTACAAAGATTTTGAATAATGCTCTCACAGAAGCTGAAAGCACAAAAAAAGCTCAGCTTATGGAGGCAAAGGACGAAATTCACAAGCTTCGTTCCGACGCAGACAAGGAAATCCGCGAAAGAAGAAACGAAGTCCAAAAACAAGAAAAAAGACTCATTCAGCGTGAGGAATATCTTGACAAAAGAGCTGATACCTTAGAACAAAAAAATGAAAATCTAAGCGAAAAACTTAAAAAAGCAGACGAAAAATTACTTGAAATTGATGGCATCAAGAAAAGTCAGTTTGATATGCTCGAAAGAATTTCGGGTTTATCCCAAGAAGAAGCAAAAGCTCAACTTATGAGTTCACTCGAATCAGAGCTTGACCTCGAAAAGAGTAAGCGTATTCTCGAACACGAACAAATGATTAAGGACCAAAGCGATGTCCTTGCAAGAGAAATTATCGGCACAGCTATTCAGCGTTGTGCTGCCGACCACACAGCAGAAACCACTGTTACTGTTGTTGCTCTCCCGTCGGATGAAACAAAGGGCAGAATCATCGGCAGAGAGGGTAGAAACATCCGTGCAATCGAAAAAATCACAGGCGTCGAACTCATTATTGATGATACTCCGGAGGCTATCACAGTAAGCTCATTTGACCCTGTAAGACGAGAGATTGCAAGACTCACACTCGAAAGACTCATTCAAGACGGTCGTATTCACCCAACAAGAATTGAGGAAATGTACGACAAGTCCAAGAGAGAAATTGAGCAAACAATCAAGGCTGAGGGCGAAAAAGCCGTTATTACAGCCAACTGCGGTTCAATTCATCCGGAATTAGTAAAGCTTTTAGGTAAGCTCAAATTCCGTACATCTTACGGACAAAGCGTGCTCAAGCACTCACTTGAAGTAAGCTATATTGCAGGCTTAATGGCAGCAGAGCTTGGTGCTGACGAAAAGCTTGCTAGGCGTGCAGGTCTTTTGCACGATATCGGTAAGGCTCTCGACCACGAAATGGACGGAAGCCACATCGAGCTTGGCGTCGAGGTGGCAAGAAAGTATAAGGAAAGCGACGCAGTTATCCACGCAATTCACGCTCACCACGGTGATATTGAAGCCAAGACCGTTGTTGCTTGCTTAGTTCAGGCAGCCGACGCAATCTCAGCAGCAAGACCCGGAGCAAGGCGTGAGAATCTTGAAAATTACATCAAGCGTCTTGAGAAGCTTGAGGAAGTTGCATCCTCATTCGAGGGTGTTGACAGCTCCTTTGCTATCCAGGCGGGCCGCGAGGTTAGAATCATGGTTAAGCCCGAGGTTGTCGGTGACGATAAAATGGCAGCCCTCGCCCGTGAGATTTGTCAGAAGATCGAGCAGGATTTGGAATATCCCGGCCATATCAAGGTTCACGTTATCCGCGAATCCCGCGCAATCGACTTTGCAAAATAACCGGCAAAAATATTCACTGAAAGAATTATGCTCCGCAAGAGATTATCTTGCGGAGTTCTTTATTTGAAATAAATTGCAGAGTAAAGTGTTATTCAGCAACTAAACTATTGTTTTCGATGATTTTTACTTATAAAAGGAGCATTTTTACTTATAAAAGGAGCATTTTATTCTTGCAAACGTAAAATGGCTGTGCTATACTTCAAAATAGAGTTTTAGTTCAAAGAAGATTTACGAGAAAGGGCGTGAGGCAATGTCTAAGTTCTATATTAATCAGCATAATATGCAATCAGTTACTCAAAAGGCAAAACTATGCAGTGATTTCTATACCTTTGTGCATTGTTCTCATGTCAGCTTGTATAGATAAAATTAATCCGCTGTGACGTTTTGCCGCAGCGGATTTTTATTTATTATTCCGTTTTAGAACTATAATCCCACTGCGGAATATAGCTTTCATCGGCGGAATTTAGCTCTTGCATAAACCCATCAAGACCTAAGTCCCACAGGTGATTAAGCACCTTTTCGTATTCGCGCTTGGTGATTTTTCGGTTTAGCTTGGGGTATTCGTGTGCCTTGCCGTGAGGTATGTATTGTCCCATTAGGCTCACCGTTATGTTATCACCGAAATTCTCTTTGAGGATATCTAAAACTCCCATACTGTTTTTCGTGTGATTCGGCAGTACGAGATGCCGAACGATAACTCCCTTTTGTGCGATACCTCTGCCGTCAAGGGAAAGATTTCCCTTTTGCCTAAGCATTTCGCCTATGGCTTTGGATGCGACCGCGCTGTAATTTTCGCAACCGGAGTAGGCAAGGGCGAGAGCATCGTCAGAGTATTTGAAGTCGGGCAGATAAATATCAACAATACCCTCTAAGGCTCTGAGAGTTTCAACTCTCTCAAACCCGGAGCAATTATATACTACGGGAATGTTTGGCCTGTAAAGCTCAAAGCTCTTAATTATCTGGGGAACAAAATGGGTAGCGCTTACCAGATTTATATTATGAACACCCATGTCCTCAAGCCTTTTGTACTCATGGCTTAGTGTCTCGGCAGTAATGGGTACACCTTGGCATTTTGAGGATATTTCGTAATTTTGGCAGAAAACGCAGCCGAGGGTACAGCCCGAAAAGAAAACTGCACCGCTGCCTTTTGTACCGCTTATGGGAGGTTCCTCCCAAAAGTGAGGGGCAATTCTTGCAACCCTTGCAGTAAGGGGTAAATTGCATTTGCCGCCGGCTGTATCAAAATCTCTGTATGCTCCGCATTTGTGAGGGCAGAGTCTGCATTTCATAATTATCACCGAATTCAGTATAACATAATTTGTTTTATTTGAAAAGACAGCAATCAGTTAATAAACTAAACCCTAAAGGAGGGAAAAATTTGGAAAATAAAGAAATAATGATTGAAGTAAAAGACCTTAGAAAGGAATTCAAGAAAGCTATTAAGGAGCCGGGCTTAAAAGGCAGCTTCAAGGCGCTCTTTAAGCCGCAGTATGAGTTTATCAAGGCGGTAGACGGCATCAGCTTCGAGGTACCCAAGGGTGAGATAATCGGCTTTATCGGTCCTAACGGCGCAGGAAAGTCCACCGTTATAAAGATGCTTACGGGAATTTTGACTCCCACCTCGGGACTTTGCCGAATCGGGGGGAAAATCCCCACGGAAAACCGAAAATCCTATGTTAAGGAAATAGGCGTTGTCTTCGGTCAGAGAACCCAGCTTTGGTGGGATTTGGCGCTGCGCGAAACCTACATGGTTTTGAAGGAAATCTATGAGATCCCCGAGGAGGACTATGAGAAAAGAATGAAATTTCTCAACGAGGTTTTGGAGCTGGATGACTTTATCGCAAGTCCTGTTCGTACTCTTTCCCTCGGTCAGAGAATGAGAGCGGATATCGCCGCTTCACTTCTCCATAATCCTAAGGTGCTTTTCCTTGACGAGCCTACAATAGGACTTGACGTTGTTGTTAAGGACAGCATCCGAAAGGCAATTCAGAAAATCAATCAGGAAAGCGGTACAACCGTTATTCTTACAACTCACGACCTTGAGGATATCGAGCTTCTGTGCGAGAGAATCGTCATGATTGATAAGGGCAGGAAGGTCTTTGACGGCGCACTGAGTGAGCTGAAAAGACGTTTCGGCCAGATGCGAGAGCTTCATTTTGAGCTTAAGAATGCCGATGCCTTCGAAAAGCTCAGATATGCCGAGGATTTTTCCTTCGGCGAGGAGGACCTTAAGGCTGAGATTAATGGTAACGAGGTTGATGTTCGCTTTAATTCCGACGTGGTATCCGTTGAAAAAATGCTTTCATATACTTTAGAGAAGGTACACGTTAAGGATATTAATGTTAAGGATGCGGACATTGAGGAAATTATCCGCAGGCTTTACTTAGGAGGAGGGGAGCTTCTTGAAGAGACTGCTCAGACTCTATAAGCCCTTCACAAGTGCGGGACTTCAGGAAATGGTAGTTTACAGAGTAAACTTTCTGTTCTTCCTTTTGGGAGAGATAATGAAATGCTTTGTAATGTTCTTTGTGTGGAAGGCTGTTTACGACAGCTCCGCAGGAGAAACTCTCTACGGCTTTACCTACGAGAACATGATAGTTTACATATTTATAAGTTTTCTCTGCGGCTATATTACATACTCCGACGGCGCTTATGCTATCGGTAAGGAGGTTTTAGACGGCTCTATTGCCATGAGAATGATTAAGCCTGTGGATTTTGATATGTGTTTTCTCTTTCAAGAGTTAGGCTCAAAGCTCCTGCAGGTGCTTATGGTATTCCTGCCCATTACCGTGGGAGTTGAAATCTTCCGTTTTGCTGTGAGAGGCTCGTTTTTCATCGATGTACCAATGCTTCTCTTATTTATACTCAGCATGATTATTGCCTACGGAATCAACTTCTTCTTTAACTTATCCTACGGCTTTTTGGCTTTCTTTCTCAAGAATCTTTGGGGTACCGATATTATTAAAGGCGTTATAATTGATTTCTTATCCGGTGCTACAATTCCCCTTGCTTTTATGGGAGGCTTCGGTGAGGTTTTAGGTTTTTTGCCGTTTGCGTCTCTCTCTTATACCCCCGTTATGATTTATATGGGAATGTATAGCTGGGGCGAGATTGCCTTCTATATATCTCTCCAGCTCGTATGGATGGCTGCATTTATATTGATTTCCAAGTTAGTTCTTCGCAGTGCCATGAAGAGACTTGTTGTGCACGGAGGTTAATATGGGAAGAATACTTAGATTACATTCAATCTTTATTAAGCAGGACCTGAAAAAGATAATGGAGTACAAGGTTGATTTCCTTTTGGGAGCAGTAGGCTTTTTACTTACTCAGGCAGTTCAGATTCTTTGCCTTGGTATAATTTTTGCCTCGATTCCTGCTTTGTGCTATATGGTAGACGGTCAGGTTGTTGACTTTTGGACCTTTGAGGAAGTTCTCTTTATCTACGGCTTCTCTCTCATTCCAAAGGGCATAGACCATCTCCTCTACGATAACCTTTGGGGCTTGGGATATTGGATTGTTGATAAGGGCGATTTTGATAAGTATCTCACACGTCCCTTGGATTCGTGGATATATGTCCTCTGCGAAAAGTTTTGCGTAGACGCTTTTGGCGACCTTATTGTGGGTATTGCCCTTATTGTGTATAGTATGTGTGCCATGCCTGCGGAGATTTTGGCAAATATGAGTGCTTGGAGAATAATACCCATTGTGGTAATTATGCCCTTTGCAATCTCAATTTTCACTTCTATAAAGACAGGTACAGCGGCAATTTCATTCTGGACAAAGCGTTCGGGTCATATTACCCACATGTGCTATATGACAAATGAATTTGCAAAGTATCCTGCAAAGATATACAATACTTTTGTAAAGACTTTTATTACTTATGTTTTACCCTTTGCGTTAACCGCCTACTATCCCGCCATCTATCTCCTAAGAGGAGAGGAGTGGTGGAGCTTACCTGTGACTGTAGGTATGGCTGTGGTGCTTTTCCTCATTTCCCAGCTTATTTGGAGAAGAGGAATTAATGCCTACGAATCTGCAGGAAGTTAAGAGATAAATAAGCGCAAATACTCCGAAATCCTCGATTTACAAGGGTCGACGGGTGTGTTGCCGAGAGAAAGGGATTTTTGTATCAAAAATCCGGCAGGCAACACGAGGAGACCGCAGTAAACTCGAGGAGTAGTGGAGGCAGTAGTTGCGTGACAGAGAAGCGCAAATACTCCGAAATCCTTAGTCAAATCTAATTTAGGAGACGTCTCCCTTATGAAAAATCCTTTCATTTCTTACTGCG
>JAQXHW010000023.1 GCA_029007475.1 Oscillospiraceae bacterium
CAAAAATTATCCGTTATGAACGTCCCGACGCAATTCTGCCCGGTATCGGCGGCCAGACGGGACTTAATCTTGCAATTCAGCTTGAAAAGAAGGGCGTACTTTCAGAATGTAATGTGGAGCTTCTCGGTACAAAGAGCGAGAGTATTGAGCGTGCAGAGGACAGAGAGATGTTCAAGGAACTCTGCGAAAGCCTCGGCGAGCCTGTTCTTCCTTCCGAAATTGCCGGCTCCATAGAGGAAGGCTTGGCGGCGGCGCAGAAAATCGGCTATCCTGTTGTTCTCCGTCCTGCCTTTACCCTTGGCGGCACAGGAGGAGGCTTTGCGAACGATGAGACTGAATGCCGTCAGCTGCTAAAAAACGCACTTTCACTTTCGCCTGTAAATCAGGTGCTTATCGAGAAAAGCGTTAAGGGATATAAAGAAATCGAATACGAAGTAATGTGCGATTCAAACGGCACAGCAATCACGATTTGCAACATGGAAAACTTAGACCCGGTAGGTATTCATACCGGTGACTCTATCGTGGTATGTCCTTCACAGACCCTTACCAACAAAGAATATCACATGCTTCGTGACAGCGCACTCAAAATAATCCGAGCTTTGGAGATTGAGGGCGGCTGTAATGTGCAGTTTGCATTAGACCCAAACTCGTTTCAGTATTATCTTATTGAGGTTAATCCCCGTGTATCCCGTTCTTCGGCACTGGCTTCAAAAGCAAGCGGATATCCGATTGCCCGCGTTTCAGCGAAAATCGGTGTGGGCATGACGCTGGATGAAATACGTATTGCCAACACGCCTGCCGCCTTTGAACCGGCCCTTGACTATGTAGTAACTAAGATGCCCCGTTTTCCCTTTGATAAGTTTGCCGAAACCGACAACTCTCTCACCACACAGATGAAAGCAACCGGTGAAGTTATGAGCATCGGCAGAACGGTGGAGGAGAGTCTGCTTAAAGCCATTCGTTCCCTTGAAATCGGACTTTGTCATTTGCATCACCGCAAGTTTGATACAATGACTCCCCGGGCGCTTACGGAATATATTAAAATCGGTACTGACGACCGTATTTACGCCATAGCTCAGCTTCTGCGCCTCGGTGCAAGTATTGACAGCATCACAAAGGCAACCTCTATTGACCGCTTTTTCATTCAAAAGCTGCGTAATATTGTGGAGGAAGAAAAAGAGATTAAAGCAAATATCGGTGATGTGCAGGTATTAAGGAAAGCCAAAAAAATGGGTTTTTCGGATAAGGCTATTGCCCTGTTCTGGGATAAGAGCGAAACCGAAGTTTTCTCAATGCGAAAGGAAAACGGTATCTTTCCCGTTTATAAAATGATTGACACCTGCGCTTCGGAATTTGACAGCTACATTCCTTATTTCTATTCAACCTATGAGGATGAAAACGAATCGGTGATTTCGGACAAAAAGAAAGTTGTCGTGTTAGGCTCAGGTCCTATCCGTATAGGACAGGGTGTGGAATTCGATTATTCGACCGTTCATGCCGTACAGACTATAAAGGAATCGGGTTATGAAGCAATAATTATCAACAACAATCCCGAAACGGTTTCTACCGACTACACCTGCTCCGATAAGCTGTATTTCGAGCCTTTATGCGCCGAAGACGTTATGAATATTATTGAGATGGAGCAGCCCGAGGGCGTTATCGCTACGCTTGGAGGTCAGACCGCTATCAATCTTGCAGAGCCTCTTAAATCCCGCGGAGTAAAGATAATCGGTACTGATTGCGACGCTATTGAACGTGCCGAAAACCGCGACGCTTTTGAGAAGCTGTTATCCTCTCTGAATATTCCTCAGCCAAAGGGTCAGGCAGTAACAAGTATTGAGGACGGCATTAAGGCGGCGGCAGAAATCGGATATCCCGTACTTGTCCGTCCCAGCTTTGTACTTGGCGGCAGAGCTATGCAAATCGTTGCAAAAGAAGAAGCTCTGCGGGAGTATCTGAAAACCGCAGTAGAGATTGATAAGGATAAGCCGGTGCTTGTTGATAAATATATCCGCGGCAAAGAGGTTGAGGTAGACGCTGTATGTGACTCGAAGCGTGTATTTATTCCCGGTATTATGGAGCTTGTAGAAAGAACAGGCGTACATTCCGGCGACTCTATCAGCGTTTATCCCGCTTTCAGCCTTTCGGATAAGGTTAAGGACACAATAATTGACTATACCCAAAAGTTAGGCTTAGGCATCGGCATTGTGGGTCTTTTCAATATTCAGTTCATAGTTGATGAGCAGGAGAATGTCTATATCATCGAGGTTAATCCCCGTTCCTCCAGAACGGTGCCTTTTCTCTCAAAAGCCACAGGTTACAGTCTTGCGGATATTGCCACTCGCTGCAGCCTTGGTATGTCCTTACAGGAACAGGGCATATTTACCGTCTATCCGAAAGAGAAAAAACGCTATTATGTCAAAGCGCCTGCTTTTTCTTTCTCAAAGCTCAGCGGCATGGATGCTTATCTGTCGCCTGAAATGAAGTCTACCGGCGAAGCTATCGGTTACGATGAAAAACTGCACCGTGCCGCTTATAAGGCTATGATAGCCTCCGGTATTACGCTTCGCAATTACGGAACGGTGGTTGTCAGCGTTGCAGATGAGGATAAGGAGGAAACACTTCCTCTTGTTCGCCGTTTTTACAATATGGGCTTCAATATTGAAGCAACAACCCTTACGGGAGAATTCCTAAAGGCGAACGGTATTCGCACACGAATCCTCCACAAGCCCAGCGAAGGCAGCGAAGAGGTTTTGGATTCCATTCGTGCAGGCTATGTAAGTTATGTTATTAATACCCGAGCAATTTTGTCGGGCAAGCATTACGGCGACGGTATTGC
>JAQXHW010000024.1 GCA_029007475.1 Oscillospiraceae bacterium
GTTTTTCTTAATAGAGCCACCGCCATATATTAACACTACATTCTGTCCATATTTTTTAAGCTCTGTCCCTAAATTAGAGAGTGAATCCTCTCCGAAATATAATTTTGTTGGATTACAATAAGTAAAATTTCCTAACATAATCTGCTCCTTTCTCTTTACACATAATTATTTTTTTGTTATTCTTAAATATATATTAATAACTGAACCTAACTTTAGGTCAAGTACTTTTTAAGAAATTTTTATGCAAAAAGAGGTTCTTATGTATACAATAGGTCAGATTTCAAAAATGTTTGGTTTACCCATTTCTACACTCAGATATTACGACAAAGAAGGACTTTTCCCAAATATGGAACGCTCATCCGGCATTCGCATATTTTCAGAGTCAGAAATAGAGGCTCTTCGTGTGATTGAATGTCTTAAAAAGACCGGTATGGAAATCAAAGATATCAAACAGTTTATGGACTGGTGTGCTGAAGGTCCTTCTACTTATTCCAACAGAAAAAAACTATTTGAGGACAGAAAGAATGCCCTCGAAGAACAACTTCAAGAGCTTGAAAAAAATATGGCAATGATTAAATTCAAATGTTGGTATTACGAACAGGCTATTACTGACGGTAACGAAGAACGCCTAAATACAATAATTCCCAATAATCTTCCTGCTGATATAAAAGCTATATACGAATTGGCTCATTCGTAGAAAAATAGGAATGAGCATCTCATCAATTTCCGATTTATTCTTTTCCTGATCCCCATTATACATCTCAATTTTGATAATTTCTACCCGCATTTTGATGTTATAGTATTAGTGAGCTTCAAATGAAAAACTGTGTCATAGCTATAAATATAACATTACAGCCATTGACATTTATTTGGAATTATGATAGAATAAGCAAAATTAAATCATTATTCTTAAACTAAAAATTCGGAGGTTTTTATTATGAGAATCAAGACTATTGAAACAAAGGATCTCAACAACACAGTTAAGAATGGCGGTTGCGGTGAATGCCAGACTTCCTGTCAGTCTGCTTGTAAAACTTCCTGCGGTGTTGCAAACCAGCAGTGTGAAAACGCAAACAAGGACAATGCTTAATTAAAGTTGATTGTAGAAACGCTGTCTTTCGGGGCAGCGTTTCGCATTTAAGGAGAAATTATGGTACATCAATACAAATTAAACAATTATAATATTGTGCTTGATACCTGCAGCGGCTCTGTTCACGTTGTTGACGAGGTAGCATACGATATTATCGAATTATATAAAACCAAAAGCGTAGAAGATATCGTAGAAACAATACTCATAAACTACAAAGATATGCCCGAAGTTACGAGAGAGGAAATTCTACTTTGCATCGAAGATATAAAGGCACTTGAAGAAAGCGGCAAGCTTTTCTCCGAGGACAAGTATGAAGCTCTTGCCTATAACTATAAAAACAACAGCAATATCATTAAGGCAATGTGTCTACACGTTGCACACACCTGTAACCTTAACTGTTCATATTGCTTTGCAAGTCAAGGTAAATATCAGGGTGACCGTGCTGTTATGAGTTTTGAAGTTGGCAAGCAAGCATTTGATTTCCTTATAGCCAATTCCGGAACAAGAAAAAATCTTGAGGTGGACTTCTTTGGCGGAGAACCGCTAATGAATTGGGATGTGGTAAAGCAGCTTGTTGCCTATGCAAGAAGTATTGAGAAAGAACACAATAAGAATTTCCGTTTTACCCTTACTACCAACGGACTGCTTATTGATGACGAAGTTATCGACTTTCTCAACAAAGAAATGAGCAACGTAGTACTTAGCCTTGATGGCAGAAAAGAAGTACACGACCTTTTCAGAAAGGACTATTCCGGTAAGGGAAGCTACGACAGAATTATACCTAAATTCAAGCGTTTAGTGGATTCCCGTGGCGGCAAGAACTACTATATGCGGGGTACCTTCACCCACAATAACGTCGATTTTACCGAGGATATTTTCCATATGGCTGACCTTGGCTTTACAGAGCTTAGCATGGAGCCTGTGGTATGCTCTCCGGATGACCCCTGCGCTCTTACAGACGAAGATTTGCCAAAGCTCTTTGAGCAATACGAGATACTCGCTAAAGAGATGATAAAGCGTAAGAAGGAAGGCAGACCCTTCACCTTCTACCACTATATGTTGGACCTTAAAAACGGTCCCTGTATTTACAAAAGAATTACGGGCTGCGGCTCAGGCACAGAGTATATGGCAGTTACACCCTGGGGCGAGCTTTTCCCCTGTCATCAATTTGTAGGCGACCCCAAGTACAGCCTCGGCAACATTTGGGACGGAGTTACTAACAAAGCTTGTCAGGACGAGTTCCGCTCATGCAACGCTTATGCCCGTGAAGAATGTCGTGACTGCTGGGCAAGGCTTTATTGCTCAGGCGGATGTGCGGCAAACGCCTATCACGCAACCGGCAGCATCAGCGGTATCTATAAGTACGGCTGCGAACTGTTCAAAAAGCGTATTGAGTGTGCCGTTATGATGCAGGTTGCCGAAGCAGAGGAAGTATGAACACACCTATTGTTGATTTTCTAAACAAATATGCCGAAAGCGGCACTGCACGTTTTCATATGCCGGGTCACAAGGGAAGCGGAGAATATGCCTTTGACATTACAGAAATCAAAGGTGCTGACGAGCTTTTTGGCGCTGAGGGTATTATCGCTGAGAGCGAAGAAAATGCCACGGCACTATTCGGCACCGCTCATAGCTACTTTTCCACAGAGGGCTCTACCCTATCAATTAAGGCGATGCTGACTTTGGCAGCATCTCAAAAGCCAAAGGCCGAACGCCCCCTGTTTTTGGCGGCAAGAAATGTTCACAAAGCCTTTGTCTATGGGGCGGCTATGTTGGATGCAGAAGTTAAGTGGCTCTACTCTGAGGAAGGTCATATCTGTAAATGCATCATAACACCCGATGACGTTCTGAAAGCAATAGAAAGTTGCAGACGTAAACCTGACGGAGTATATATTACCTCCCCTGATTACTTAGGCAACATTATGGATATTAAGGCGATTGCAGAAGTCTGCGACCGCTATATGGTTCCGCTTTTAGTAGATAATGCCCACGGAGCGTATTTGGCTTTTCTTGAGAAAAATATACACCCCATATCACTCGGAGCTTCTATGTGTGCAGATTCTGCCCATAAAACTTTGCCTGTACTTACAGGGGGAGCCTATTTACATATTGCTAAAAAGGCAAGTCACTTTTGTGAAAACGCTCGAAGCACCCTCGCTATGTACGCTTCCACAAGTCCCTCCTATCTCATTTTGCGCTCCCTTGATGCCTGTAATAAGTATCTTGCCGAGTCGGACAAAAAAAGACGTGATTTTGCAGTAAAGTACGTTGAAAACACAAGAGAGATGCTCGCTAAAAAGCAAATAGTTACGGAGGGCAACGAACCTCTGAAAATTGTGATAAATGCACCGTCTTCGGGTTATGAGGGTGATGAACTCTCGGATTTTTTCAGAAATATGAGTATAGAGCCGGAATTCTGCGACAGAGACTATACCGTACTTTTGGTCAGCGAATTTAACAGCGACAGGGAGTTTGAACTTTTAAGTCGCGCTTTTGACGCATTAAAAGCAAAATCCCCCATCAACAGATATGCTCAAAAAGCTCCAAAAGCTAAAGCTGAAATGAGCATTAGAGAGGCTGTGTTTGCCCTTTCGGAAACAGTTGATATAAAAGACGCCGAGGGTAGAGTAGCTGCTCAGCCTACTGTATCTTGTCCCCCGGCAGTACCTATCGCAATAAGCGGAGAAATAATAGACAAAGAGTGCATCTCGGCATTTTCTCACTACGGTCTAACTAAGATTAAGGTTGTAAAATAACAACAACCGACAATAGCTCGGTCAAATATAGAAAAGCTTGGTTTGTTCATTTCTACTAGGAGAAGCAGTATATGTCAAAATCAAAATTAAAAAACAGCAAAATCTCAGATATGGTATACATCGCAATATCAGTAGCGTTAATGGCTATCTGTGCTTGGATTTCCATTCCGGCACCGGTTCCCTTTACCTTGCAGACCTTTGGTGTATTCGTAACAGTTGGAATCCTGGGAGGAAAAAGAGGAAGTCTGGCAATTCTAATCTATCTTCTTTTAGGACTTATCGGTGTTCCGGTTTTTTCGGGATTTGGCGGCGGTATTCAGGCACTCTTAGGCGCAACGGGAGGATATATTATCGGTTTCCTGCTTTCAGCTCTGGCTATGTGGGGCATGGAAAAGCTATTAGGAAAGAAAACCTGGGTATTGGCACTCTCTATGGTTCTGGGACTTTTGGTGTGTTATGCGTTCGGAACTATTTGGTTTATGGTGGTCTATGCCCAAAATTCCGGTGCAGTCGGTCTGATGACGGCACTTGGCTTGTGTGTATTCCCGTTTATCATTCCGGACATTATCAAAATTGCGCTGGCGTTGGTGCTTACTAAGACTATTTCTCACGCAGTTAAGATTTAGGAAAACATAACATAAACGACTAAAGAGAAATAATATATGGAGGTTTCAAAATGAGTATTTGCTTAAAACCAATAAGCGAGGAAAATTTCATAGATGTATTTAACCTGAAGCTAAGTAAGGAGCAGGAAACCTTTGTTTCACACCCTATTCGCAGTCTTGCTCAGGCTTATGTTTACCGGACACAGTGCCAGCCTTTCGGAATATATGCTGATGAAAAAGTAGTTGGATACGTAATGGCTATTTACGATTACGACATACCTGAATATGATATTTGGCACATGATGATTGATAAATCTCAGCAAGGCAAAGGATACGGAAAAGCCGCGCTAAAGCTCTTGCTGGACTACATCAAGGATAAACCGTTTGGAGATTCCGACAGAGTTGCGCTTACCTGTAATAAGGATAATACCGTTGCGCTTGAGCTATACAAATCTATGGGCTTTGAGCTGACGGGTAACAGTGACGAGGATGAAGTTGAGCTTGCTTTGTACCTATAACAAGCTGCTTATCTTGCTTTTGATTATGGGTAAGCCTTCGAAAAGCTACAATTAGATTACGCCTGAAAACCTTGATAAGATAGGTTTTCAGGCGTTTCTTATTTTCATAAAACACTTGGCAGTTTCCGAAGTAAATTTCATTTGCAAAGAAGCACATCCGCAAGAAGCCGTGCCGCTTTTTCGAGCTCTGCCATGGGGATTCCCGAGGGTGAAAGTACCAAAGTTATTCTATTATTTTCGTATTTCTCGATAAAAACCCTTATACCCGCTTTTTCAAATTCCTCAGGAGATTTATTCCACTTCGCAACGAGGATAATCTGGAGGGTGTTTTCACCTATTTCGATTTTTGCTTCAGGCAATAATTCTTTTAAGATACCGGCAAGCTTCTTTGTTTTTGCTGAATATATTCTTCGTATTTTTCTTATTTGAGATTTAATACGACCGTCTCGAATATAGCTGCAAAGTGCGATTTGCTCTGTTTTTCCTGCAGTCTGCGCGTATCTAAAGGCGTTTTGGTTGTATTTCTCGGTAAGCTCTTTAGTCAGCACCATAAAGCTTACTCTGATTCCGGGAAGAAGCATGGCAGAAAAGGAACTCATATATATGATATTGTCCTTTCCGAGAGCATATAGCGACGGTGTAGGCTTAACATTGTAGAGAAACTCGTTTTCATAATCATCCTCAATAACAAGTGAGTTGTGCTTTCGGGAGTAGTCCACAAGCTCCAAACGCCGTTTGATAGGCATAACATCTCCCCACCTCGTCATGTGTGAGGGAGATACATATATAACGTCTGCATCTTTATCCCTTATGTGAACATCAAATCCGTAATCGGCAAATACACTCATACCTAAGACGAAGCTTTTATCCGGAAAAGATACGCACAGCTTTTTGTCAAGCAAAGAGCAAAGAATGTGCAAAAGCGGCAGTATACCTGCGCCGATAATTATTCTGTCGGGAGGGGCTATGACGTTTCTTTTTTCCTTAATATATTGTGAAATGGCACATCTTAAATCGTATTCACCCTTCGGCTGGCTGTATGAAAGGAGTCTTTCGCTCTGTCTAAGGGCACTTTTTATGTATTTTTGCCACAACGAAAAGTCAAAGCTCTCCTCGTCGGCAAGTCCACCGGATAAATCATATATAGCGTTGCTTTGAACATCAGCCTGTTCTTCGTCAGGATGACTATGAAC
This sequence comes from Oscillospiraceae bacterium, assembly GCA_029007475.1. Lineage (GTDB taxonomy): Bacteria > Bacillota > Clostridia > Oscillospirales > Acutalibacteraceae > Ruminococcoides. The sequence goes on from JAQXHW010000024.1 coordinate 6,163, forward strand.
ATTCCCCGAAACAAAGTATCCGCTTTTGCTTTGAGCTATAATATATCCGTCCGCACACAGCTCAAAATATGCGCTTTGTACTGTAGTAAGGGAAACGCTGTAATTTGCCGCCGCCTTCCTTACCGAGGGTATTTTTTCGCCGGGCAGCAGCTCTCCTGACAAAATCATATCCCTTATTATGTTGTAAATCTGAGTATATTTTTTCATATCTGTACCCTAAAAAATAACAAAATCTGTATATTTATTTCATTACAGAGTTATTATATAATAATCCTGTCGATTTTGCAAGGAGAAGTATAAACCTAACAAAGAAATGTCATAAACGATATTCCTCTGCTATCTTTGGGTATGTAACTTACCGACAGCTTCTATCTATAATGCAATCAAGACACACTTATAAAAAACAGAAGCGGAGAAAAATGAATTTGTGCCGCTTCTGAAAAAAATTTGAGGTGAAAAAATGAATAGTAATCTGAAAAAAATTGTGCTTTCGGCAGTATTCGCAGCACTAATTATCGTAACAACGGCTTATGTTAAAATACCGATAGGTATTAACGAAGGCTACATTCATCTTGGTGACTCGATAATTTATCTTGCCGGCTGCTTACTCGGTCCCTTCGCAGCAATCGCTGCTGCTATCGGCGGAGCAATTGCCGATATTCTTGCCGGAGCTGCTATGTGGGCCCCCGGTACCGCAGTAATCAAGGCCCTTATCAGCGTTCCCTTTATTATTGCAACCGCTTTCTATAATAAGAAAAATGTTAATAACAGAATTATACATCTGTCAACAATTCTTGTTACATTGTTATCAGGCGCAATTACGGTATTAGGTTATTGGCTTTATGAAGGATTTTTGTATTCCTTTGCCTCAGCCTTCGCTTCTATGCCCTTCAACGCTATTCAGGCGGTAGGCAGTGCAGTTGTATTTATCATTCTCGGATGCGCTTTGGATGCAGTAAAGATTCAAAAGCTCTTAAAATAAATCATCAGACGCCCTATTATCAGGCGAACAGAATATAATATTATACTCAAATCAACAAACTGATTTCGTTTTTAGCGGAGTCAGTTTTTTGTTTATTACCTAATCTATATACATAAATTTATTTCTGCTATACCCATAAAAAAATACACCCCAAAAGCATATAACCTTTGGGGTGTATACAAAATTCTCACTATTTTTTAATTATTTGCACTTCTTAAAGCTTTTCAAGAAAAGGAAGATGCTGCAAGCTACTGTTCCAAGGGAAACCAAGATGTAGATAACGCCGGGATATGTAATTCCTAACGTACCGCCTAAGCTCATCATGCCGCCTAAGCTGCCCACGCTGCCCATGAGAACAAACCCTCTGATAATAACATAGAAGAAAATGATGGTAAAGATTGCTGCGGGAGCTGCATAAAGGAAAGGAATACTGCGAAGCTTAGGCATGAAAGCAGGAAGAACAACTGCTGCAATCGCGCTTAAAACAAACAGAATAGCAAAAATCACCAGAACTACCATGGGGCTGAATGTGCTGAAGCTGAAGAACATATCGGCAGCAATCATACTACCGTTGTTCGAAAAACCGTACATAGGGAAGAACATAAATAAGAAGCTCAGGGTGCTGAGAACTACTGTACCGAGATAAAAATACTTAGCGCAGCCTAAGCTCTCAAGAAACTCCTTGATATTCTCAATAAAGCTCTTTCTGTTTGCGGGAGCTGCTGCTACGGGAGCGGCAGAAACCTGAGCACCGCACTTTGTGCAGAAGGGCTTGCCCTCTACTAACTCATTACCACATTGGGGACAAAACATAAAAAATACCTCCTAAAAATTTGAACACGAGTCGAAAACAGCTATATATCGAGTCCTCAACCCATATAATCTTACTTGTAGTTTAGCACAATACGGCAGAATTTTCAAGTTTTTTGCCCATATTATGAAATTACAATTATGTTACTATATATATTCTTTGAACAAGAATTAATGACCTCCTCTCTTGAACTTTGACAAATTATATAATATAATCTATTCGTATTTATTTTTGGAGGTAAACCATGGTAAAGGCAATTTTGTTTGACTTAGACGGCACCCTACTCCCTATGGATAACGACGAATTCACCAAAGCATACTTTTATCTTCTTTCCGAAAACGCCAAAGAGTGGGGCTATACCCACCGCGATATGCTCATAAAAGCAGTTTGGGGCGGCGTGAAATATATGTATATGAACGACGGAAAAGTAACCAACGATAAAGTCTTTTGGAAAGGCTTTTCGGATACCTACGGTAAAGACTGTTCTGAGGACGTCGATAAATTCGACCGGTTCTATCATAATGATTTCAAGAAGGCACAGACCGCAACCAAAGAAAACCCTCTCGCTTTTGAAGCCGTAAGGCTCGCCCGCGAAAAGGCTGATAAGGTTGTGCTTGCTACCAACCCTATTTTCCCCTTAGAAGCGTACAGAGAGAGGCTTCGCTGGATTGGTCTTTCCCTCTCTGATTTCGACTTGGTCACCGACTACGAAAGCTCTCACTTCACAAAGCCCCATACCGCATACTACAATGAAATACTCTCTCGAGTAGGTGTTGCTCCCGAGGACGCTCTTATGATTGGCAACGACTGCGACGAGGATATGGCTCCCTCACTTAAAACGGGTATGGACTTTTTCCTTGTAAATGACTGTTTGATTAACAAAAGTAATCTGCCCATTGAATGTAAAAACGGCAGCTTTGCGGAAATGGTCGAATATCTGAGAAATCTCTGATAGATTCCTTGACATCCCCTGCTCCAAATGTTATAATTTTTTTATATTTTCAAAGGCTGTGACCGAGAATAAGTAAGTATTCAAAGTCTTTTTCAGAGAGTCGGCGGTGGCTGTGAGCCGACATTGACCGAATACCCAATACATCTCGAGAGCTTCTCACCGAACAATTACAGAAATTCAGTAGGCTGTGACGTACTACCTGCGTTAAAGGTTTAGAGTATTATACTCGCAGAGGTTATACTTGCAAGAGTATGACAAACTGAGGTGGTACCGCGATTTATTCGTCCTCAAAAGCGCTTTTTTCGTGCTTTTGGGGGCTTTTGTTTTCATTTAATCATAAAAATTTTAGGAGGTTTTCCTATGACAATTATTGATATGCTTGAGAATAATGCAAAGCTCTATCCCTCTGATATTGCTTTGGTTGAAATTAACCCGGGTCAGCCTGAAACCCGACGCCTTACATGGCGTGACTATGACTTGGTACAGGGCACCGAGAAAAAACACTTCAGACGTGAGATTTCATGGAGTATTTTCAACGAGAAAGCTAACCGCTTTGCCAATGCCCTTAAAGAGAGAGGAATTAAGAAAGGCGACAAGGTTGCAATTCTCCTTATGAACTGCATCGAGTGGCTTCCTATCTATTTCGGTATTCTTAAAACAGGCGCTTTGGCTGTACCTCTTAATTTCCGTTATTCCAGCGACGAGATTGAGTACTGCTTAAATCTTGCCGAGTGTGACGCCCTTGTATTTGGGCCTGAATTTATCGGTCGAGTTGAGGATATTGTGGAGTCAATCAGTAAAAATCGACTCCTTATCTACACAGGCGCCAGCGGTTGTCCCACCTTCTCTGAGGACTACAACGACATGACTCTCGACTGCTCCTCACAGTTCGAGAAGCAGCCTATCACCGAGGATGACTTTGCGGCTATCTACTTTTCCTCCGGTACTACAGGCTTCCCGAAAGCAATCCTGCATAAACACCAAAGTCTCACGCACTCCTGTAAGGTTGAGCAGGCTCACCACGGACAGACCAAGGACGACGTTTTCCTCTGCATCCCTCCCCTATATCACACAGGCGCTAAGATGCACTGGTTCGGTTCCCTTTTAGTCGGCGGTAAGGCTGTACTCCTTAAGGGCACTCGT
>JAQXHW010000025.1 GCA_029007475.1 Oscillospiraceae bacterium
ACATAAGGTAGGGCACTAAATACTGCTTCTTGCCGACGCTCTCGGTGAGCTCATAAAAGCGTTTTTTGAATCTCTCGTAAACCTCTACGGGAGGCTTGCCCATGTATTTAAGAACGTTCTCCGAACAATGCTCGGGAGCAACCTTGAGCTGACCGCTGACATGGTATTTTACAAGCTCTTTGAAAAAGCTCTCGTCCCTGTCGGCAATCAGGTAATCAAAGCGAATACCGGAACGGATAAAGACTTTTTTTACTTTCGGAAGCGTCCGAAGCTTTCGCAGAAGCGCGAGATAATCGGAATGGTCAACATTTACCGCTTTGCACATAGTAGGTGCTAAGCACTTTTTATCGGCACAGAGTCCTCTTTTAAGCTGCAAGTCGCAGGAGGGGGCACGGAAATTAGCCGTAGGGCCGCCTACATCGTGAATATATCCCTTAAAATCGGGCATTTCCGTAATTCTCTTTGCCTCCTCAATAACAGACTCGTGACTTCGAACGCTAATCTGTCTGCCCTGATGATAGGCTAAAGAGCAGAAATTGCAGGCGCCGTAGCAGCCTCGGTTATGGATAATTGAAAACTTGACTTCCTCAATTCCCGGCACGCCGCCCAAAGCCTCATAGGAGGGGTGGTATGTACGCATGAAAGGCAGAGAATAGACCTTATCCATTTCCTCTGTGGTTAAAGGCGGCATCGGTGGGTTTTGGATAAGTATTTTGTCCCCGTGACGCTGGATAATTCTGCTTCCTCTTGTGGCATCATGCTCCGCCTGCTGGATTTTGCAGGACTTCGCATACTTTTTCTTACCCTCGTCAGAGTTTTCCGAAACTGCTTCGAAAGAGGGACACTCTCTCACAGGTCCGGGTGTGTAGTCGTGTGTTTTAACCGCATAACAGGTACCTAAAATATCGGTGAGAGTTTTCTTATCATCACCCCTGTTGAGCCTGTCTGCAATCTCAACTATATGCTTTTCGCCCATTCCGTACATGAGAAGGTCTGCCTGAGAATCTATGAGAATAGAGGGCCTTACCCTATCGTCCCAGTAGTCGTAATGAGCAAAACGGCGAAGCGACGCCTCAAGTCCGCCTATGGCGATAAAGGCGTCGGGATAGAGTCTGCGCACCGCTTTTGAGTAAACTATTGTGGCTCTGTCGGGACGAGCTCCTGCTTTACCGCCCGGAGTATAGGCGTCCTCACTTCTCTTTTTCTTTGCGGCTGTATAATGAGCAACCATTGAATCAATATTTCCGCCGTTTATGAGAAAGCCTAAGCGGGGCTCACCGAAGCGGCAATAATCGGCATCACATCTCGGCTGAGAGAGAATACATACTCTATACCCTGCGTTTTCCAACACCCTTGAAATTATAGCTGTACCGAAGGAGGGGTGGTCAACGTAAGCGTCGCCCGTTACAAGCACAAAGTCAGGTCTGTCCCAACCTCTCTCCTTCATTTCTTTTTTTGTTATGGGTAAAAATGGCATAAGCTCACCTTCGATTTATACTGCATTTTGATTATAGCATATTTCACCTGAGATGACAACGGCGAAATAACAGACAAAATTTTGTAACATATAGTGACAAGAAAAAACAGAGATGATATAATACAAGCAACCAAATGCCGAAACAGGAGGCGTTACGCATGAAAAAAATTCTGGCCCTTTTACTCTGCGCTATAATTGCGGTAAGCTCAAGCGGTTGTATTCCCATAAGAATAACGCTCTATCCTGCCACAGATGAACAAATTATCGAGAGAGAAAGCAAAATTACTAAATTCGGTTTTTCTAACTCTGATGACGACAAATTTATTGAAGAAGTCCTCACCGCAGACGAGCTCAGAAACTGGGAAAACCCCTACGGTAAATACAGCTCTTATGTACTCTACAAAAGCCTCTCGAACAGAGATGAAAAGCTTATCTACAAGGCCCTTGAATATGCTATGGTCAACAGCTACAAAAAAATATGTATTGACGACAAGCTTGGTGTCAGGAGATCGGCAATCGAGTCAATAGTTCAGTTTCTTTCTTTGGACACTCCTTTTTTGGAGCAAAACCTGATGATGATTGTGGCAGAAAACGTAGCAAATTTTTATAATTACAAGGCTGAGGACGGCAGAGACGTCAGCGTTCTCCTAAGATGTTCCGTTATATCCTTGAAAAACTTCACCGAGGAACTTTGGGAGTCAAAAATGGAAGCTCTCAGAGAAGCAGAAAAAATATACAAGGAACTTGACTGCGGCGAAGAGGGAATTGAGCTTGCGGAAAAAATCTACCGCTACGTTGCAACCTCTATTGAATACAAGCCCTACGAAAGCGATGAGGGCATCTATCAGGGAAATTATGCGCCCTTCCTATATGATGCCCTCATAACCAAGAAAACCCACTGTGACGGCTTCACAAATGCACTTTCCCTCCTCTATTCAATGGCAGGCTTCGAGCAGGTTGAAAAGAATATCCCCGGCCACACCTTCAACTGCGTAAAAATTGAGGGGAAATGGTACAACATGGACGCTACCGGGGGAAGCTTAATCCCTGATAATGCCACAACCATGGGCGCCGGTCCTTACTTTGCATTTCCCACCTACCTGCAGAACGATAAACACGACTTCTTTATGTATTATCCGACTTGCCGTGACGGTTACTATATGGATGCCGACGCAACACTTAACTCTTGCAGCGACGAGGACTTTTTCACTACTGCCTGCAAAGCCTTTAAGTCTCACAATAACGAGTGGACGATGATATTGGTTGAACATTATGACAAGGATGAATTTATTGCTCAGGTTCAGAAGTTATCCGATTACTTAGACGTTGACATTGTCTACTCAGCCTCATACACAATATACGGTAAAATTATCCTATACATTATAAATGATGAAGTGTATGATTAATCTTTACAGCCCAAAGCTTATGAAAGTTTTGGGCTTTTGCTTTTTAGATATAAATTTCGCCAAAAAATATTTCTGATTTTTCCATATTTTTACGGCATAGGTATTTACAAATGCGGTTTCTTTGAGTTAAAATAGCTTTGTATTTTGATACCGTAAGGCTTATGCTTTCGGTATTTCACTTGAAAGGAAGGAATGTTTATGAAGATTAGAATCGGTATTTTCGGCTACGGCAACTTAGGCAGAGGAATTGAAAGCGCAATAAGGCAAAACCCCGATATGGAGCTTGTGGCAGTTTTCACTCGAAGAAATCCCGATACAGTTAAAATCAGCACCGAGGGAGTAACAGTTGCCCATGCGGATGATGTTAAGAGCTTTAAGGACAAGATTGACGTTATGATTCTCTGCGGAGGCAGCGCTACCGATTTACCCGTTCAGACCCCCGTTTTAGCAAAGGACTTCACTGTTGTCGACAGTTTTGACACTCACGCAAAAATTCCCGAGCACTTTGCAAATGTTGATAAGGCTTCTAAGGAAGCCGGCAAGGTTTCCATGATTTCAGTCGGCTGGGACCCCGGTATGTTCTCCCTCAACCGTCTTTACGCTTCCTGCATTCTCCCTGAGGGTCAGGACTACACCTTCTGGGGTAAGGGCGTCAGCCAAGGTCATTCGGACGCAATCAGAAGGATTGAGGGCGTCCTTGACGGCAAGCAGTACACAATCCCCGTAGAGTCTGCTCTTGAGGCGGTAAGAAGCGGCTCAGAGCCTAACCTAACTACAAGAGAAAAGCACACAAGAGAGTGCTTTGTAGTCGCTGAGGAGGGTGCCGACCTTGCCCGAATCGAAAAGGAAATCAAGGAGATGCCCAACTACTTTGCCGATTACGATACCACCGTGCATTTTATTTCCCACGACGAACTAAAAAAGAACCACAGCGGTATTCCCCACGGCGGCTTCGTTATCCGCACAGGTAAGACAGGCTTAAATAAGGAAAACACCCATGTTATTGAGTACAACCTGAAGCTTGACTCGAACCCCGAATTCACCGCTTCCGTTATCACCGCTTTCGCAAGAGCCGCTTATAAGCTGGAAAAAGCAGGAGAATCAGGCTGTAAGACAGTTTTCGATATTCCCCCTGCATACTTGAGCGCACAGTCTCCCGAGGAGCTTCGTGCACATCTTCTCTGATAATCATAAATCACAGAAAATCAGGACTGCTACGTTTTTTCGCAGCAGTCCTGTTCATTTTTACCGTTATTTTCGCCAGACCATCTTGTCAACTACACCCGTATAGGACTGGATAATTTTTACTACCTTAGAGGAAACATTCTCCTCAACATAGTCGGGAACGGGAATTCCGAAATCTCCGTTTTTATCCATCTCTACTGCCGTTTCAATCGCCTGCAGAAGACTCTTTTTATCAATTCCTGCGAGAGTAAAACAGGCTTTATCAAGAGCTTCGGGACGCTCGGTAGAGGTACGGATACACACCGCAGGGAAGGGATTGCCCACACCTGTAAAAAAGCTGCTTTCCTCAGGGAGCGTGCCGCTGTCGGAAACAACACAAAACGCGTTCATCTGCAAGCAGTTGTAGTCATGAAAGCCCAAAGGCTCGTTGCGAATTACTCTACGGTCAAGCTCGAAGCCGCTTTCCTCAAGGCGCTTTTTTGAGCGGGGATGGCAGGAATAAAGCACAGGCATATCGTACTTCTCAGCCATTTCATTTATTGCTGTAAAGAGGCTTGTGAAGTTTTTCTCGGTATCAATATTTTCCTCTCTGTGAGCAGAGAGAAGTATGTATTTCTTTGGCTCAAGATTCAGTCTTGTCAAGACGTCGCTTGACTTTATTTCATCTAAATTTGCACGGAGCACCTCTGCCATAGGGGAGCCTGTAACAAAGGTTCTCTCCTTAGGTAAGCCACACTCATGGAGATACCGTCTTGCGTGTTCGCTGTAAGCTAAATTTACGTCGGAAATTATATCAACGATTCTTCTGTTGGTTTCCTCGGGTAAGCACTCATCCTTGCAACGGTTGCCTGCTTCCATGTGAAAAATGGGGATATGCAATCTCTTTGCGGAAATTGCTGAAAGGCAGGAGTTGGTATCGCCTAAGATAAGCAGCGCATCAGGTTTTATCTCTTTCATGAGCTTATATGATGCGCTGATGATATTACCCACAGTCTCGCCCAAGTCTTCGCCTACTGCGTCCATATAAACCTCAGGATTTTCGAGTTTCAAATCCCTGAAAAACACTCCGTTGAGGTTGTAATCATAATTCTGTCCCGTATGGGCAAGAATTACGTCAAAATATTTTCTGCACTTTGTAATTACTGCCGAAAGACGAATAATCTCAGGTCGGGTACCCACAATTATTAGCAGCTTCAGCTTTCCGTTATCTCTGAATTTTACCTCTGAAAACTTTTTGAAATTCACAGTTTTAGCTTCCTTTCTCTACGTTAGCGTTATGTCCGCTACTAATTATTATACTACCTCAAAGAATGTATCCGGACGACCAGGGTCAAACTGCTCATTTGCCCACATAACCGTTACCAGGTTTTCGGTTTCGCTTAGATTAATGATGTTATGAGTATAGCCGGGCAGCATGTGAACTGCTTCTATTTTCTCGCCGCTTACCTCGAATCGAAGCACCTCGTCGGTACCGATTTTTCGCTGCTCAATAAGTCCGCGACCGCTGACAACAATAAAAAATTCCCATTTACTGTGGTGCCAATGCTGACCCTTAGTGATGCCGGGCTTTGAGATATTAACGGAAAACTGTCCGCAGTTCGCAGTTTTCATAAGCTCGGTAAAGGAGCCTCTGTCGTCGCAGTTCATCCTCAGAGGGAAAGAAACCTTCTCTTTGGGAAGATAACTGAGATATGTGCTGTAAAGCTTTTTTGCGAAGGAATTTTCGGGTATCTCTGGCATCACCAGCGTCTTAGGCTGATTTGAAAATTTCTCAAGCAAGTCAACAATCTCGCCTAAGGTTGCCTTGTGAACTACCGGAGCATAGCAGTATTTTCCGCTTTCACAGGGTACTGTATCTAAGCCCTCAAACTCACAGCGATGCTCCCTGCCCTCAAGACAAAGCATCATCTCGTCAACTAAATCGTCTATGTAAAGAAGCGTAAGCTCAACGGCTCTGTCGCTGACGCTTATCGGCAGGTCGTTTGCAATATTGTTGCAAAAGGTGGCAACGACTGAATTATAGTTAGGTCTGCACCACTTGCCGAAAAGATTCGGAAAGCGGTAAACCAAAACTCTTGCTCCTGTTTCCTTAGAGTAAGCAAAAAGCAAGTCCTCCCCTGACTTCTTGCTTCTGCCGTATTCAGAATCATAGCGTCCAATGCAGGTTGCCTGAATCGAGGAAGAAAGCATAACAGGACAGGTGTTATTGTGAGCCTTAAGGTTTTCAAGGAGTCTTGAAGCAAATCCGAAATTACCCTCCATAAACTCCTCAGGCTTCTCGGGACGGTTAACTCCGGCTAAGTTGAAAACAAAGTCAGACTTGCCGCAATACTTATAAAGCAACGCTTCGTCGGTATCAATATCACATTCAAATATTTCATCAACAGAAATGTCAGGGTGAGTTCTGTCTTTGGAATCTCTGATATTCTTTAGTGCCTCACAGAGATTTCTGCCCACAAAGCCGCGGGCTCCGGTTACAAGTATATTCATATCAATTCCTCACTAAAAGCTGTCTTTTATTCGAAAGTCTAAAATTGCTATCCTTCCTTTTTCAGGAAACTAATGATTGCCGCGGTAGCTTATATGTAATAGGTGCTTTATCCGAAGCTGCCGCTTTGATAACTCCGAAAAAGGCAAACATCAAAGTTCGTTGAGTTTTTCCTGAATATAAGCTACGGACAACAATTTCTCTTTGACTTCCTCTACACCTAAAAGCCTTGTGTTGCTTGAATTAAATTCTGTGAGGGTATTGCGCTCAATATCCCCCTTATCAAAATACTTTTCATAATTAAGTCCGCGCTTATCACAGGGCACCCGGTAGAAATCGCCCATATCTACGGCACCGGCACATTCCTCGTTGGTAAGGAGAGTCTCGTACATCTTTTCGCCGTGACGTATGCCGATAATCTTAATCTCCTCGGGATTTCCGCCAAAAAGCTCGCACACTGCCTTTGCCAAGGTTTCAATAGTACAGGCCGGAGCTTTTTGAACCAATATATCTCCTGCTTCTCCGTTTTCAAAAGCAAAGAGCACAAGGTCCACCGCCTCGTCAAGAGACATAATGAAGCGCGTCATAGAAGGCTCGGTTACGGTAATTGGAGCACCTTTCTTTATCTGTTCAATCCAAAGAGGAATAACGGAACCGCGGCTGCACATGACGTTGCCGTAGCGTGTGCAGCAAATCTTGGTTGCGCTTGAAGTTCTCGCTTTTGCAACAACAACCTTTTCCATCATCGCCTTTGAGGTACCCATAGCATTTACGG
>JAQXHW010000026.1 GCA_029007475.1 Oscillospiraceae bacterium
ACGTCCCCGGCTTCTCCTTTGCGACGAGCCCACGGGTGCTTTAGATGACAGCACGGGCCGTAACATCCTAAAGCTCTTGCAGCTCAAGTGCCGCGAGGACGGTATCACAGTCGTGCTGATTACCCACAACCAGGCAATTACGCCTATCGCAGACAGGGTTATCCGCATGGGAAGCGGAAAAATTGTGAGCAATACCGTCAACGATAATCCTATGAATGTTGACGATATCCAGTGGTAAGTTTATTTCGAAAAGAAAGGAGATAGCGGCGTGTCCGGAATGCTTATTAAAAACACCTTGAGAGATATTAGCCGCACCAAATCCCGCTTTATCTCCATTGTATTAATTATTATGCTGGGCGTAGGCTTTCTTGTGGGTATTTATTCAACAGCCCCCACAATGTATGCCTCCGCCGAAGAATACTATAACACCTCCAATCTTATGGATTTTCGCCTTATCTCCACCGTGGGCTTTAGCTTAGAGGATATCGAGGAAATAGAAAAGATTGAGGGCGTTTCCTCGGTTATGCCCTCGTATTTTGCGGACGTAAGCCAAAAGGGTGATAACGCCAATATCTACCGTCTTATTGCCATGCCCGAAAAATATATGGGTGAGGAGATTAATACGCCTGCTCTGCGCGAGGGCAGACTGCCCGAAAAGGATAACGAGATTGTTTTAGGCTACAAGGGCGGCATGGGTGATGTAATAGGCACAACCGTGCAGTTTGAATCGCCCAATGCTGAGGATACCCTGTCGGAGAGCCTCGAAAATACAGAATATAAAGTGGTGGGAATTGTAGATTCTCCCCTTTACATATCCTTTGAACGAGGTTATACCAATGTAGGCAGCGGAAGCGTCTACAATTATGCCTTGATAAACGGCTCTAACTTCAAAATCGAAAGATATACCGAGGTTTATATTACCTTCGAAAACCTGAGAGGTCTTTCACCTTTTTCACAGGAGTACAAAAGAGTCTCAGAGGAAAATCTTGAAAGGCTTGAGAGCTTCGGTGAGGAGAGAGCAAGTCTTTTTGAAAGAGAAAACATAAAGGCCGCCGAGAGCAGTCTTGACGAAGCGCAGATTCTCATCAACCAAAAGAAAGCGTCAGCATTTTTTGAAATCGAGCAGGCAGAGACTAAAATCAAGAGCGGAGAAAAAGAGCTTAAAGATGCCACAAAAGAGGGCAGAGATAAGCTCGTTTCTGCAAAATTGGAGCTTGAAGCAGGAGAAGATGAGCTTGCAAGCCAGCAGACACTAATGGAAAAGAAGCTCAGCGAAGCCGAAGCTGAGATTTTAAGCGCCGAGGAAAAGCTCTCACAGGGCGAAGAGGATATAGCAAAGGGTAAAGAGGAAATCCGAAACGCACTCTTTGAGCAATTTTCAAAGTTCGGAATAAGCGAGAGGGTGTTTAATTTCTTTTTACCCGAGGGGGAGATTCCCACCGCTGACGATATAAACAGCTTAGGCGGACTTGTAGAGTTTTGCTCCGCGACTATTAATTTCAATATAGAAAAAACTCAGGAGCTTATCTCCTTTTACGAGAAAAGAGCCGAAATAGCGGGCAAGGCTCCCGAGGATTATCTCGGCTATAAATCGGCAGTGAAAACCCTTGCATCCTTACAGGAAGCCGAGGAGGGTCTGCAAAACTTTTTAACCTCAGGCAAAGAGGAGCTTATATCTGCTATTGAAAAAATAGAGGAGGGCGAAAAGTCCCTTGACGAATCACGGCCTCTGGTGGAAAGCGCAAGAGATGAATTTGAGGAGGAAAAAGCCCTTGCAGAGGGAAAGATCGCCGATGCAAGAGCACAGCTTGACGAGGGCTGGAGTGATTATTATGCAGGGCTTAGGGAGCTTGACAGCAAGGAGAAAGAAGCTTTAGATGAGCTTATCAAGGCAAAGAATCAGCTTGCGGAAAAATCCGAGGAAGCTCAGGTTGCCCTTATCTCCGCCCAAGCGGAAATTGACAAGGCATACGCAAGACTGAAAGCTCTGCCGGATCCTGAGTGGTACTGCTACGACCGTGACGAAAATCCGGGCTACTCATCCTATGAGGACAACGTGGAGAGGGTTAATTCCGTTGGCTCTGTTTTTCCCGTGTTCTTTATGCTTGTGGCAATTCTCGTCTGCGTTACCACCATGTCCAGGCTTGTTGAGGAACAGCGCGGTGACGTGGGCGCACTCACAACCTTGGGCTACCGGCCTATACATATTATTTCAAAGTACATAGCTTACAGCGCTTCGGCTACTGTTGTCGGCTCAATTCTCGGCTCCGTGGTGGGACTGTTGGTTATTCCCTCGGTAATATTCAATGCCTACGGAATTCTCTATAAGCTTCCGTCCTTTGTCCTGACACTAAACGTACCGAGCATGATTATTGCGGTTGTTGTGGCGCTTCTGTGTACCTGCTTGGTAGCTGTTGCTTCCTGCTACTCCTTGGTACGAAATAAGCCGGCCGCTCTCCTTAGACCTAAGGCTCCCAAGCCGGGCAAGAGAATTCTTTTAGAAAGGATACCTTTCCTCTGGAAACATCTTGGCTTCTTTGCGAAGGTAACTGCCCGAAATATTTTCCGCTATAAGGCTCGTTTCCTAATGACGATTATCGGCGTTGCAGGTTGTACCGCTCTGATTTTCGCAGGCTTCGGACTTTACAACAGCATAACCGATATTGTGGATAAGCAGTTTAAGGAGATATTTACCTATGACGCTATGCTCGTGGCAAAAAGCGGAGGTGTGCGTATTGACGCTATCACCGAGGCCTTGTCCGAGGACGAGAGAATTGCTGATTTTTCGGTTTCGCGTCAGGCGCTCGTAACCGTTTCTAAGGATGATAAAAAAATTACTGATAATACCTATATCATGGTGCCTGAAAACACCGATGATTTTGAAAAAATAATTAATCTCAAGGAGAGAACCTCTCAAAGAGCCATTGAGCTTACAGGAGAAGGCTGTGTCCTTACAGAGAAGCTCGCAACGAGCATAAACGCAAAGGTGGGCGATACGGTACTGGTTGCTGATAACGGCAGAGAGGCTCAGATTAAGGTTACCGGTATCTGCGAAAATTATCTAAACGGCTATATCTATATGGATTATGAAGCCTATGTAAAGGCCTTTGACCAAAACCCCACCTACGGCGTTGTTGCCTGCAAATATGCCGAGGGCAAGGACTTTGACGAGGACAGCTTCTCAAAGGAATATATCAACAGCGGCAACGTTTTGGCGGTTAGCGTTACCTCTAAGGGCGTTGCGAATTTCGGCAACATGATACAGGCACTCAACTACGTTGTAATGGTTATGATAGCAAGTGCCGCGGCTTTGGCTTTTGTGGTGCTTTATAATCTGACGAATATAAATATTGCGGAAAGAAAGAGGGAGATTTCAACCCTCAAGGTCTTAGGCTTTAAGTCGGGAGAAACCTCCGCATATATTAACAGAGAAAACATACTGCTTACCCTTGTCGGTACCGCAGCAGGCCTGCTTTTCGGAACGTGGCTTCTCAGCTTTATTATTAAAACCGTTGAAGTCAACATGGTTATGTTTGGCCGTGAGTTCCATTTTTTGAGCTTTTTCCTGGCTACGGCGCTTACCCTTGTTTTCTCAGCTGCCGTTAATTTAATAATTCGTATTAAGCTAAAGAAAATTGATATGGTCGAGAGTCTTAAATCCGTGGATTAGTATTAATAAAATTACTCATACTAAAGGAGGTGTGGGAATGATTACAAAAGAGGATGTTTTGAAGCTTGCCGCCCTTTCTAAGCTCTGTGTTTCAGATGAGGAGGCGGACTCTCTCACAGCTCAGCTTGAGAGTATAATTGAGTTTGCAAGGGAGATTCAAAACGCAGGTTTTGAAACCGATAAACTCCCCGAAATCACCCACACCGATACTTTATTTCGCAAGGATGAGATTAAGGCTTCTATTCCCTTAGAGAAAGCGCTCAGTAATGCACCCATGAGTGAGGACGGCTTCTTCCTTGTTAGAAAGTGGTCGGAGCATGAGTAAACTTTTAGATATTCACGAAAAACTTATTAACAAAGACATCAGTGCCGTACAGCTTGCTAAGCTGTATCTTTCTAAAGCAAAGAGAGATAACGGCGCTTTGGGCGCCTATGTTAGTTTTACCGAAGAAGAAGCGCTTAAAACAGCGAAAGCAGTCGACGGAAAAATTGCAAGAGGAGAGATGATAAGCCCCCTTGCAGGGATACCCATGGCATTAAAGGACAATATCTCGACAAAGGACATAAAGACCACCTGCTGCAGCAGGATTTTATGTGACTATACTCCTGTCTATAATGCCACCGTTTGGGAAAGGTTAATTAATAAAGATGCAGTTCTAATCGGCAAAACCAATATGGATGAGTTTGCCATGGGCTCAAGCTGTGAATCCTCCTGCTTCTTTCCTGCCAAAAACCCTCATAATACCGAGCATGTACCCGGCGGCTCCTCAGGAGGAAGCGCCGCCGCAGTTGCGGGAAATCTTGCTCTCTATGCTCTGGGAAGCGATACAGGAGGCTCTGTGCGTCAACCCTCTGCCCACTGCGGTATTGTTGGCTTAAAGCCCACCTATGGGGCGGTTTCCCGCTACGGACTTATTGCTTATGCCTCAAGCCTTGACCAAGTGGGCGTTATGGCAGGCAGTGCTGAGGATGTGGCTCTTGTTTTTGACAGTATCGCAGGCGGCGACTCTATGGACAGCACCTCGAATCCTCAGTATCAGGCAAACACCCTAAGGGATCTTGAAAGCGAAATTAAAGGCAAAAAAATCGGTATTGTTAAGGAGCTTTCAGAGGGACTTAATGAGGACGTGGAAAAGGCTTTCTCAGAAGCCGTAAAGGTATATGAGACTTTAGGCGCAAGGATAGAGTATATCAGCTTGCCTACTCTTCAGTATACTTTGCCGATTTATTATATCTTAGCCTGTGCTGAGGCATCCTCAAATTTAGGCCGTTACGACGGGGTGCGCTACGGGTTTAGAAAAAATATATATGAGGATATCAACGATATGGTCTCGCAAACTCGCAGCGAGGGCTTCGGCGACGAGGTTAAGAGAAGAATTCTAATGGGTACCTATGTGCTTTCAAAGGGTTATCGGGACGCCTACTATAAAAAAGCGCAGGAGCTTCGTTTGGCGGTTGTGGCCGACTTCAAAAGAGCGTTCTCCAAGTGTGACGTGATTCTCAGCCCTACCACACCTGCTACGGCAGGCAAGTTAGGCACTCAAAGCGAAAATCCGGTGGATAATTACCGCGAAGATATCTGCACGGTGCCTGTGAATATCGCAGGACTTCCTTCGGTTTCCGTACCCTGCGGCTTTGACAGAGAAAACCTGCCCATAGGTATGCAGATTATCGGCAGGAGCTTCGAAGAAAACAAAATACTTAACTTTGCCCATAAATTCGGGCAAGTTACAGAATATATAAAAGAGACGGATTGGGGGGTAAGGCTGTGAGTTACCTGCTTCAAGTAGGTCTTGAAACTCACCTTGAGCTCAAGACTAAGAGCAAGATTTTCTGCTCCTGCGAAAACAGCTTTTCCTCTTTGCCCAACACTCATTGCTGCCCTGTCTGTCTCGGTCATCCGGGCACTCTGCCGACTCTTAACAGAGAAGCGGTAAGGCTTGCGGTCATGGCAGGACTTGCCCTTAACTGCAAAATTCAGAAGAACTCAAAAATGGATAGAAAGAACTATTTCTATCCCGATTTGCCCAAGGCGTATCAGATTTCTCAGTTTGACGTTCCCCTCTGCCGTGACGGCTTTCTCACCCTTTCCTCAGGAAAGATTATCCGCATTGAGCGAATCCATATCGAGGAAGACGCAGGAAAGCTGATACATAAGGACGGCAAGGTATATATTGACTATAACCGCGTAGGAGTACCCCTTATTGAAATTGTAACTCACCCGGATATCGAGAGTGTTGATGAGGCAAGGGAATACGTCCAAAAGCTCCAAAGGCGCATGAGATATCTTGGTATCTCTGATTGCAAAATGCAGGAAGGCTCTATGCGCTGCGACGTAAATGTTTCTGTAAGGAAAGAGCCCTCAGAGCCTTTGGGTACACGCACGGAGATTAAAAATATGAACTCCGTTAGCTATATGACAAGAGCTATTGAGTACGAGTATAAGCGCCAAAGCGAGCTTTTGGAAAAAGGCGGGAGGGTTAAGCGCGAAACTCTCCGCTTTATAGAGCGTGACGGCTCAACACAGCCTATGAGAAGCAAAGAGAATGCAGACGATTATCGCTTCCTGCCTGAGCCTGATTTGCTCAGCCTTACTCTAACCGATGACGAAATTGAGTCTATAAAAGCAAAAATCCCCGAATTGCCCGATGAGAAAATCAAAAGATATAAAGAATGTTTCGGTTTAAGCCCCGAAGACAGCGAAAACCTTATAAAATATCCTGCCGTGGCAAATTATTTTGAGAAAGCCGCGGAGCTATTCGGCAGGCCGAAAATGCTTTCAAATTTTATTTGCGGGCAGATCTTCGCGTTCCTCAAAACCGAAGAGGAAAAAGAAAATTTTAGTGTAACTGTTACACCCGAGAATCTTTGTGAGCTTCTAAATCTGCTTGAGCAGAAAAAGATAAGTAACGCCTTGGCAAAGGAAACCCTGGGAAAAATGCTTCAAAGCGGAAAATCCTGCGGAGCCTTTCTCTCCGAGAAGGATTTTTCAGTCCTTGACGAGAATACTCTTAAATTATTTTGCAGAGAAGCCCTTGAGGAAAACCAAAAGGCCTTGGCAGACTACAAAGACGGAAAAGAAAAGGCTCTGAAAGCAATTTTAGGAGCTGTCATGAAGAAGTCCAAGGGTAAAGCTCAAGCGGAAAAAGCACTTAAAATTATTAAAGAAATTATAGGATAAGCTATGTCGACACTTTATATAACCGATTTAGACGCAACACTTCTGAATACAAGCGCGAAAATTTCCGATTACACAAGGGATACAATCAACGCCCTTATGGAAAAGGGAATGTTTTTCTCCTTTGCAACGGCAAGAAGCGACGAAACTGCGCTGGCTGTTACCGAGGGACTCTGTCCCAACGTGCCTGTTGCGGTATATACGGGAGCCTTTTTGGTTGACCCGAAAAGTCGCAGAAAAATGATTTCTCACTATATGAACGAGAGAGAAATCGCAGTCGTTTTGGAAGCGGTGGAAAAATTTTCCCAAGTACCTATCGTGTATTCGGTTTTAGACGGTAAGGAGAGGTTTATCTACGATTTTTCCGTTGTCAGCGATAATGTTAAAAAATTCGTAAAGACAAGAGAGAAAAGCGGAAACAGAAATTTTCCCGTACATGGCGGCTTCGAAAAGACTCTGATTGGGGATATTTTCTACTTTGCCTTTATGGAGCCGAAAGAGGCATTAGAGCCCATCTACGGGTTTTTAAGGGATAAATGCAACTGCCTTTTTCAGCCTGACAACTATACGGATAACTGGTTTTTAGAGGTAATGTCAGAGAAAGCAACAAAAGCCAACGCCGCTTTGGAAATAAAGGCACTTTTAGGCGCCGACAGAATGGTAGCTTTCGGCGACGGAATAAATGATATCGCACTTCTTGAGGCCGCCGATGAGGGATACGCCGTAGCCAACGCGGAAAAAGAGCTGAAAGCTGTCGCAACAGGTATCATAGACCATTGTGATAATGATGCGGTGGCTAAATGGCTTTGGAATGAATGGAATAAGTCTTTTCCGTGAAATTATGAAGTCTCAGCTTACCCTCAAAGCATACAGAATAAGGGGCAAAGGAAAATGCCGCTGTGAAACGTCGCAGCGGCATTTAATAATTATATACTCTATCGGGAAAAGCTCAGTCGAAAAATCGGTAAATTCGTCTGAAATTTAACATTTTGTCCTGTTGAAAACAAAGAACTCTTGTGTTATCATAAAGTAGGAAAACTAAGCCAGAATATAAGTATATTTCAAATTAAACGTATACGGGGTAATACTATGAGAAAAACAAAAATTATTTGCACCTTAGGGCCTGCCTGCAGCGACAAGGAAACCTTGGTTAAAATGATTGATGCCGGTATGAACGTTGCCAGAATTAACCTTTCCCACGGTACCTATGACGACATTAAGGATCATGTAAAGCGCGTGCGTGAGGCAGAGAAAGAAACAGGCAAGAATGTAGCGATTCTCCTTGATACAAAGGGCCCCGAGGTTAGAGTAGGCCTCTTTGAAAACGGCTCGGTTATGCTTAAGAAGGGGCAGGACTTCGAGCTATACAGGGACGATATCCCGGGCTCAGAGAAGGGAGTCAGCATATCATACCCCCGGCTTGTGGATATATTCATGAAGGATAACGGCATCATCGGCAGACAGATTCTCTTTGATGACGGCAAAATCGTAATGAAGGTTAAATCCACCCAAAGCGACAGAATTATCCTGACTGTCGAGGCAGGAGGAAAGCTCTCGAACCGCAAGAGCCTTAATATCCCCGATTACATTATTAATATGCCTTACGTCAGCGCTCAGGACAGACGCGATTTGGAATTCGGTCTTTCTCAGGGAGCAACCTACATTGCCGCTTCTTTCGTAAGAAGCGCCGAGGATGTTACAACTCTCCGTGATTTTATCGCCAGCTTAGGCTACGACAATGTGGAGATTATCTCAAAGATTGAAAATCAGAGCGGTGTGTCGGATATCGACAACATTATCAGAGTTTCAGACGGTATAATGGTAGCGCGCGGTGATATGGGCGTTGAGATTCCTTTTATAAGACTGCCCGAAATTCAGAAGTCAATTATCAGGAAATGCGTCGGCGCAGGTAAATTCGTAATTACCGCAACCCAGCTTTTAGAGAGCATGACCACCTGCCCAAGACCTACAAGAGCAGAAATATCCGACGTTGCCAACGCAGTTTATGACGGCACCTCCGCAGTTATGCTCTCCGGTGAAAGCGCCGCCGGCAAATATCCTGTCGAGAGTGTTAAAGCGCTCCATGATATCTGCACCGAAGCAGAACGCCATTTCGAGCTCCATGTGCTTCGTGACTTCCTCAACCGTGAGCCCGAGGAGACTTCCTTTAGAGAGAATATTTGCCATGCCGCAAAGACTATCGCCGAGCATATCGGTGCCGCTGCAATTATAGTTGAAAGCAAAACGGGCTCCGTTGCAAGAGCTATGGCGCGTTACCGACCCTACTGCGATATTATTGCCGTTGTAACCTCAAAGGAGGTCTGCGCAAAGCTCTCCCTTAACTGGGGTATTACCGCAATTTACGGCAAGGAGCTTAAGGAAAGTGACGAAATTACTCTCCAGGCAATGCAAAAGGCGCTTGAGACCGGGGTTGTTAAGAAGGGCGATACTGTTCTGGTGATCTCTTCAAATAAAACTGTACCTACCCTCTCCACCGACACCCTAAATATTAGGGTTATCTAAGGAACCACTGATTTAATCAGTACTTCCCTAAAGCAGGGGCTACTAATTTGAAAATAAAAAAGCAAGTGATATACAGCAGTTGTCTGTGTATCACTTGCTTTTTTGACTTAAATAAACAGTAGCTTACTCGTCCTCTTTTTCAAAGCTCTCTGCAGATGCGTCGCAGATAGGACATACTTCGGGAGCTTCCTCGCCCTCGTAAGTGTAGCCGCAAATTTTGCAAACCCAAGTCAT
>JAQXHW010000027.1 GCA_029007475.1 Oscillospiraceae bacterium
GACCGTTAAGGACTTAAAATACGGCGCAGGACTCATGCAGCTTCTGCGTCAGCCTAACCAATCTCCCATGATGATGTGGGAGCAGATTGTGACTCTCGTTTGCGCGCAGGAGAGAATGTTCCTAAGTATTGACCCTAAGAATATTAAGAGCGTTCAGACAAAACTCCTTGATTATATAGGTCACAGCCACAGCCGGCTCGCAATGAATATTCAGACTGCCGATGATTTCACGGATGAAATCAAGTCTCAAATAATCGGGGCGGCAAACAGATTTTTCGAGAAGTATTTATAAATTTAGTAAGGAGGGCATATTATGGCAAGCACAGGAGAGCTGAAGGCTCGTATGGAGTCTATTGCCGAGACTAAAAAGGTTACCGACGCCATGTATATGATTTCCTCCGTAAAAATGCGTAAAGCAAAGCGGGAGGTTGAGAATACGGAGCCCTATTTCAAGGCTCTTAAGGAGCAAATCTCCGACCTTCTCACCTATATCCCCGAAACAAAAAACCGATACTTTCATGTACCCATGCCCGAGGGTAAGGAGCATTCAAACCACGGTATTTTGCTCGTTACCTCCGATAAGGGCTTGGCCGGTGCCTATAACCATACGGCAATTAAGGTTGCCGAGGATTATATGTCCCGTCATCCCGAAACTGAGCTTTTCATAATCGGCGAGTACGGCAGGCAGCATTTTTCCTCAAGAAAAATCCCTTTCCATGAGGAGTTTGAGTATTCCGCCGCATTTCCAAGCGTTTGGGAAGCAGAGGCGATATGTGCCGATTTACTGGATTATTTCGACGATGGCAGAATGGACGAGATTAATATTATCTATACAAAGTACATGGGAGCAAAACCGAGCAAATGTCAGCGAAATGTGCTTCTGCCCTTGGATAAAAGCCGATTTTATAAGGAAGAAAAGCATATTGACAATCCCTTTAAGGAGTTTTATCCCGACGCAGATACGCTTCTTGACGGAATTGTGCCAAGCTATCTGACAGGCTTTATTTACAGCTCTCTTGTTGACAGCTATTGCAGCGAACAGCAGGCTCGAATGCTTGCCATGAGTACCGCAGGTAAAAATGCCGATGAAATGGTTAAGAAGCTAAAAACCGAGTATAACGCGCTCAGACAGGCGAGTATCACAAGAGAAATGATTGAAATAACCTCGGGAGCAAAGGCTCTCGGGGCGAAGAGAATGAAAAACGAGGAGGGAAGAAGCCTTGAATAACGAAGTAACAGAGCTGAAAAAAGGAAAAATCGAGGGAGTTAACGGACCTGTTGTTGACTGTTCGTTCAGCATGAATGAGCTTCCCAAAATCAAAGAAGAACTCTATGTAGCGGTAAAGAACGAAAAGCGAGTTATGGAGGTTATGCAGCACGTAGGCGGCGGACTTGTCCGCTGTATTATGTTGGGTGCCAGCGAAGGGCTCTTTAGAGGTATGGAGGTTGTGGCGACAGGAGCTTCAATTACCGTACCCGTAGGCGAGGCTGTTTTAGGCAGACTCTTTAACGTCCTTGGCGAAACTATTGACAACGGGGAACCTCTCGGCGAAGATGTAGTAAAACGAAGTATTTATAAAGCACCCCCCTCGTATTCCGAAAGACAAACCTCTGAGGAAATTTTAGAGACAGGTATTAAGGTTATCGACCTTTTAGCACCCTACTCAAAGGGTGGAAAAATCGGACTTTTCGGCGGCGCAGGCGTTGGTAAAACCGTTCTTATCCAGGAGCTTATACATAATATCGCTTCCGAGCACGGCGGCTACTCGGTATTTACGGGAGTAGGCGAGAGAAGCCGTGAGGGCAACGACCTTTACAGCGAAATGAAGGAAAGCGGAGTTATTGATAAAGCCGCTCTTGTTTTCGGTCAGATGAACGAGGCCCCCGGTGTCCGTATGAGAGTTGCTCTAACGGGGCTTTCCATGGCGGAGTATTTCCGCGATGAATGTCACAAGGACGTGCTTCTCTTTATTGATAACATATTCAGATTTATTCAGGCAGGCAGCGAGGTTTCTACTCTTTTAGGCAGGATGCCCTCTGCTGTTGGATATCAGCCTACACTTGCAAATGATTTGGGCGAGCTTGAGGAGAGAATTGCCTCTACCAAAAACGGTTCCGTCACCTCTGTTCAGGCTATCTATGTGCCTGCTGATGACCTTACCGACCCTGCTCCTGCCACAACCTTTGCCCACCTTGACGCTACAACCGTATTGAGCAGAAAAATTGCAGAGCTTGGTATCTATCCTGCGGTAGACCCCCTTGAGTCCTCCTCAAGAGCACTTGAGATTGAAGTGGTAGGAGAGGAGCACTATTACGTTGCCCGAAAGGTGCAGGAGATTTTACAGCACTATAAGGAATTGCAGGATATTATCGCAATACTCGGTATTGACGAGCTTAGCGACGAGGACAAAAGCATTGTCCGGAGAGCAAGAAAAATACAGCGTTTCCTCTCTCAGCCCTTTAGTGTTGCCGAAAAATTCACGGGTATCGAGGGAAAATATGTGACCTTAGAGGAAACTATCAAGGGCTTTAAGGCAATTATTGACGGCGAAATGGATGAATATCCGGAGAGCGCATTTTTCAACGTGGGCACTGTTGAGGATGTAATAAAAAAAGCGGAAAAGCTCAGGAAGGAAGATGAATGATGAATACCCTTCATCTTGAGATTCTATCCCCCGAAAGAGCGGTATATATAGGAGACTGCATATCTATGGTGTTCCCTACCAACCGTGGAATGATGGGCGTTATGGCAAATCATTCACCCTTATCTGCGGCTATTCCCGACGGTGTAATAACCTTTACAAAGCCTGACGGCGAGAAGATAGTCTGCGCCGTAACGAGAGGAATGGTTGACGTAGGGGAAAACAGGGTAATTCTCCTCTGTGAATCTGCACTTGCTCCGGACGAAATCGACGAGGAAGCGGAGAGACGGGAGATTGAGCTTTCAAAAATGGAGATGAAAAAAACACAGAGCAAGAAAGACTATAAGCTCTGGAAACTCTCCTTTGACCAGTCCGTAAACCGACTGAAAGTCAAGAAAAAGCAAAATGACATAAATATATAATGTGACAAAAATATCAAATATTGTGAGAAAACTCCTTGTACGTTTTGGTACAGGGAGTTTTTTGCTTATGCAAAAAACAGAGTCTCTCGCAAAAACTAAAGCGGCATCACATTTTCTGTGATGCCGCTTCATGACTTGGTGCGGGTGACAGGACTTGAACCTGCACGGTGTTGCCACTAGAACCTAATTGTAATGCAACCTTGGAGATGTTTTGGTTGCACTAACAGAATTGCTTCAAAAGACTAGTGTTTATCATGGTTTCAATGCTTTTAAGCACACATCAAATAAAATATCGATAATGTCTTATGAAGGATAGACAAGAAAAGTATCTTGATGGCATACACATAACATTTGAAAATATTATAGATTTAAGCGGTGTTATTAAAACATATTGTGATGTGTTTGCCAACAGACTTAAGATTGCGATAAATACTATAACTTTGATTGTGTGCTTGATTTCGTAAAAAGTATAATTCAATATAATATCGTCGTCAAGATAGGAGTGCGTCTGTCAGTTAGTAATACTCAATTTAGTCGGATTTTTATTTATAGTTGTTGTGTCTGCCAAGTAAATACTTGACAAATAGTGAAATATTATATAGAACAAAAAACAGAACAGATGTTCTAATAAAATATTGGAAGGATG
>JAQXHW010000028.1 GCA_029007475.1 Oscillospiraceae bacterium
GCTCTGTATCGGCGGCGGTATTTCCAACGAAGGAGAAACCCTCCTTGCTCCCTTGCGTTCAATTGTGGAGAGGGAACGCTACACCAAGCACAACCCCAAGCAGACCGTAATCTGCAAGGCAACTCTCGGCAACGACGCAGGAATTATCGGTGCCGCTTTCCTCAGTAATATTTATTGATTAACAGATAACGGAACATAAACCTAAACTAAAGACCCCTCGCAGATTTTTTCTCTGCGAAGGGTCTTTTTTGGGGAAAGAAATCGGGGCTTTATATATAGCGCGAATTTTTTGCGTTTTTGCAAGGGGAAATACCCATTTCGGCTTTGTGTCAGGGTAACTTTGCCTGCTTGCTTTTTATATATTTTTGAGGAGGTCATTCGCTTTCGGGCTGTACGATAACCTTAGCCGTACTTCCGTCGTGCATCTTAACAGAAACCGTATTTTCAGTCACGCTCAGTAGGGTGAGCTTGAGTTCTTCCTCAATAGATGCCTCCGGGTTATACTTTACATCAATATGATAGGTTGTGGTGGTTCCGTCAACGAAAGTGCCGGTAAAAATAATCTCGTCGTCGGTTTTGCTCTGGTTGTAGTAGCCAATGGTGAAGCTGTTGTCATTTCCGTCAACGGTAGGCATACGGAGAACTCCGTTGCTGTTGTCGGAGGTTTTATACTTTTCGTCGTTGATCACCCAATCGGCAGGAGTTTTTTCCTCCCCGGAGGCGGAGTGAAGCTCAATTTCGGCGGTGATTCCCCGTGCTTCACACAGGTCGTCGGAGCAGCGCAGGAAGCTGCCGTCACCTGTTTTGGACACAGCGGTAATGAAAATCATATCATCTCCGTCATACCGGATAAGGCCGACTCTTGTGGGCACTTTCTCCTGTCCCAAAGGCAGCTTAAATCCGGATTTTTTGGGGATGTCTGCCAGGGCGACGTTGTGACTTTGCGAGACATAAATCATGGGTTCTTGATTGTTTTGCACGAAATCGTAGATGAAAAGACCTATTGAAACAACCAAAACCAAAGCTGCGGCTACAAGCAGAGGCTTTTTGAAGCTTCTCTTTTTCGAAGGGTTAAAGCTAAGCTCCTCTACGTCTTGTGAAAAGTAAGCTCTCAGCATTTCATCGGTGTTTATGTTTTTATCTTTCACGCATAAGCTCCTCTCTAATAAAATCTCGGGCACTTTGAAGTCGGGATTTCACCGTTCCCTCGGGGACGCCTAAAATCTGAGCAACCTCTGAAATATTCAGATCCTTGAAGTAGTATAGCGCCACCGCCTGCCGTTTTGGATAGGGCAGTCGCTTGACAGCGTTATGCAGAGCTATGTATTCGTCAAGTTCTCCGAATTTATTGGGTAAATTGCGAAAGCGAGCCTCAAGCTCCTCTTCGCTTTCAAAGGATACAACCCGCCTGCGAAAAAGGTTTTTCTCCATATCTTTGTGAGCGTTTATGCAAATAGTCCACAGCCACTTGTCAAAGGGCTTTGAGGTATCGTATTTGGATATGCCCCGGAGGACCTTTTCCCAGGTTATCTGGTAAAGGTCCTCGGCGTCGGGACGGTTTTTGCACAAGGAGAAGCAAAGACGAGAGAGATCTTTGCCGTAGGCATCGATGTATGACGAGATATTCATTTTTAGGAATCTTTGCCTCCTTGTTGACTATTTAGAGGTACGTTTTCTTCTTGCAATAATTATTGTAGCGAGGGAGATAAGCATAAGTGCGCCTGCGACTATGGCGAAGGTGGTATTCTGACCTGTTGATACTGTGCCCGGAGCGGCCGGGGTAATGGGTTTGTCCTCTATGGGTGCGTCGGACTTTGCCTTTTCCCACTGAACGCTCACACCGGACTCCTTAATGAGTTTTTCGATGCTGTCTTGAGAAAGTCCCAGTCCCTGAGCCATGTCGTCGATAATTTCCTGGTCGGTTTTGCCCGAATACTGACGTGCATTGTCGAGAGTATCGGAGAGAAACTTGTTAAAGATTTCCTCGGCAGTTACTCCGGGAGGCAGACAGGTGCCGATGAGGTTGCCGAGGGAGGTAATCTGCATCAAAGGTCCGTATTTTGCGGGGTCCTGGTTCTTCCAAAAAGCAGCCTGACAGGTTCTGTTGCTGTCTAAGGGATGTTCATAGAAGGTGCCGTTGCAGTAGAGGGTGTCTCCGTAGCAGGCATCGGTCATGAGTGCATCGTAGGTTTGCAGAGGCACATCGTTGCTGAATACAATTCCGTAGTAGACGCCGCTTTCGAGTCCTCCTACCTTGGAAATATCGTAGGAGTATCTGCCGTCTGCTTCAAGGGTGCAGAGCTCCTTTTTTGATTGCCAGTTGGCTAAGGGCGTGGGTGAGCCGTATGCCCAAATGTGGCAGAATACTTTTTTGAAGTTCTTCCAGTTCGAGGGTACTTCAAAGTAAATTGTTGTACCCGAACCTGTGGGTGAAAGTTTAGTTTCCGCGGCGGAAGCCGAAACAAAAGCGACGCTCAAAAGGCTTATGAGCACAAGCAGCATGCAGATAGTTTTTTTCATCATAAAAAATCCTCCTTGACGGTTAATAATAGGTTTGTCCTACATTATATATACGAATCAAGGAGGATAAGGGTTCATTTAATTTTTGGTATTATTTATTACGCCCATAATCAGGGGAGCGCCCGACTCATTATCAAAGAAAACAAACATAAAGGGCTTATCAAACACAAGTTTATTTTCGGTCTCGGAAAATTCAGCATCAGGCTCGCCTACGGTGTTGACTTTCTCGGTGCCCGCAGGGGTAATTGCGATTTTCGAGCCTTCTCTGAAATCCGAAAGAGAAATTCCGCTCATGGTTGAAAGGGAGGAAAAGTTTGCGCTTTCCTTACTATATGCCTTTTCTATTCCCAAGCCCTTTAATATGCCGTCTATGTCAAGGGTGCTTGTAACTTCAAACTCAGGTACCGTTGCTGTGCAAAAGCTCGTGGCGCTTCCCTCCATAAGGAGAGAATAGAGTCTTGAGTAAGAGAGGGTAGAAATAAACTCCTCAATATTCTCGTCTCCCTTTGGCATGATTGCGGCAAATTTCACGGGAGTGTTTTTAAGGCTCTTAATAAAGCCCTCGGCAAAATCGGAGCTTATGTATCTTTCGTTTGAAGTCATAAAGGAAGCCGTATCTTCGCCCTCAGTACCCTTAAAGATACCCTCGCTTAATCTGTCGGAGGTGTAGGGCGTTACCCATGAATCCTTGAGATAAGCAGCGGATATAGCTAAAACGGTTGTATCGGCGAGAGGTTCTGAAACAATCTCCGAGATTCCCCCCTTGGTGGATTCGCTTGTCAGGGCGTTAATCTTACCGGCTGTGTCTGAGTCGCTGAGGACTTTTCTTACCAAATGGGAGTTATAGTAATTCTTAACGGTTTGCAGATAGGTAGCCTTAACAGAAAAGCTGTCGTTAAACCACAGAGCCGCTTCCTCAAAGTAGCCCTCGGTATCCGTGTTGAAAGCGGTAAGGCGGCTGTTTTGATAGTAAGAGCAGAGGTTGAGGGTGTTAAGGTCAATGCTCTTTGCAATCAGTCTTTTGAGCTCTGTTGCCGTAGAGCCTCCCGACGCGTTTAAGAGGAGCGAAAGGGTGTGAGCACAAGCCAGCGAGGAAACGCTTTGATTCTCACCCTCTTTGAGAGAGCTTAAAAGCAGGCTCAAAGAGAAGTCCGTAAGGTTTTCTGTATACTTTTGGTAGTTTTCGGGGGCGGCTGCCTCTCCTGAGGTGAAATTGTAGATTTCTACCGAGGCGCTTTTCTCATAGCCCTTCAGCAGATCCTCCTTGTCGCTGAGGATTGACGCTGCGTTACAGCCCGCGAAGCTAAGTAAAACCGTCAATCCGCAAAGGGCGGCAGCTATACCTTTAATAGTCCTTTTAGATACTCTCATAATTTCTCTCCTTATTTCCGAAAATAACTCCAATTTGTGTTTTTTTGCAGGTTTTGCACATTGAAACTAAAAAAGAAAGAATAAAAATTATAAGTTTGGGAGTTTTACCATAAGAAAATTTTGTTTTTTTACTTTCTTTTTTAGAAAAAATATTGTATGATATATGCAGCGCAAAATAGCGCATGAGAATTATTATTTTGTATTGACTATTATATTATAACAAGAGGTTAGGATAATGAAAAGACATAAGAGCGTTTTTTTTACAAAAAATTCAAAATCTATCCTTCTGAGCCTTATTGCTGCGCTTGTTCTCTGCTGTGTTCTGGTTTGCTCCTTTGCAGGCTGCAGCCCAAGCGGCGAAAACACCACCGATACCACCGTGGCTTATGAGGTTGACGAGGAGACCTACGTTTTCGGCGCAGGCTACTCTATCGGCTCAATAAACTTAGAGGGTATGCTCTATAAGGACGCTAAAGCCAAGGCCGAGGAAGAGTGCCTTACAATGATTAAGGACTTCACTCTCACCGTCAAGGCCGACGATAAGGCTTACGAATTTGACAAAAGCTCCTTCTCTTGGGATACCAACGTTGAGGCTTCTCTCAAGAAAGCCGCTTATCACTGCGATATGGTAAAAGCAGGCAAGGAAGAAGCTAAGGATATGCACTACGACCTTACCTTTAAGGTAAGCGAAACCTCCGTAGCCGAAGCCGCAGCCGCTATTGCGAAAGAGGTTGACATAGAGCCTGTTGACGCAAATATTTCCGTTTCCGGTACAGAGATCTCTTTTACTGATGAAAAGAACGGCCTTATGGTTGATCAGGATAAGCTCAAGGGAGATATGACCGCTGAAATCGACAAGCTCTCCAAGGGCGAGAAAAAGGAAGCTACCGTAACCGCCGAGATTAAGGAGGTTGCTCCAAAGGTTACCTCCGACGACCTTGACAACGACGTAAAGCTTCTCTCAACCGCTACATCCTACTCCACCAACACCGCAGACGGCGATCACAACATGGCTCTTGCCCTCTCTGCTTGTAACGGCTCGGTTATTAAGCCCGGTGAGATTTGGTCCTTTAATGCCTGCACAGGCGACAGCAACCTTACCTCCAACGGCTACCGCGGAGCAACCGTTATCGTAAACGGCGAGTTTGTTCAGGGTGTCGGCGGCGGTATCTGTCAGGCAAGTACGGTTATCTATCAGGCAGCTCTTAAGGCTAACTTAGGCGTTTACGAGAGATACTGCCATTACTACAAGTCCTCCTACGCTGATGTAGGTCTTGACGCCACAATCGACTATCCCAGCTTGGACTTGAAGCTTCAGAACAACACCGACCACCCCGTCTATCTCCAGTGCTACATGGATGGCGCGACCCTTTACGCCAGCTTCTACGGCTGGCAGGATCCCTCCTTCGATGAGATTAAGCTAAGCTCTTGGATATATGAAGAAAACTATGCTGCTAACTACTATCGTGCAGCAGCTCAGAGAACCTTCTACAAGGACGGCAAGGAGCTTTACAGCGAGAGCCTGCCCAACTCAGAGTACGGCTATTACAGCCCAAAGCCCGCTAAGCCTACAAAACCCACCAAGCCCACAGAAGCTACAAAGCCCGCTACCACTCCCGAAGTTCCCACTGACGCACCCATCACAACACCGCCGGAGCCTTCGGAATATCCCACAACTCCCGTAACCCCCACAACTCCCGATCCTACTTTAGTTGGTCCGGGCACCGATGCTTCGTGAATAACTGATTAATTAATGAATTTTAGAACTCCTTTTGCAAATGCTACTAAAAATGCAAAGGGAGTTTTTTTATGGCAAAAAGAATAGGTCAATATACAATAGAATTCGAGGAGCCTATAAAAATCGCAGGCTTCGGCAGCGTTGTGGGAGAAAAAGAGGGAAAGGGTCCCTTGGGAAAAAGCTTTCACAAGGTAATCTACGACCCCATGGCAGGTCAAAAGACCTGGGAGCAGGCCGAGAGCGCATTTCAGCGAGAGGCTCTCCAAATAGCCCTGTCAAACGCATCGGTTAAGTCCGAGGAAGCGGACTTCGTCTTTTCTGGAGATTTGCTGAACCAGTGCATATCCTCAACCTACGGTCTAAAGGATTTCGGTATCCCCTATCTGGGTCAGTACGGAGCCTGCTCAACCATGGCGCAGAGCCTTATAATGGGCTCGCTTGCCATAAGCTCGGGTGCGGCGAAAATCTGCGCCTGCGTAACCTCTT
>JAQXHW010000029.1 GCA_029007475.1 Oscillospiraceae bacterium
CCGCCGCCTGCGGCACCGCCCTTAACACCGAACACGGGTCCTAAAGAAGGCTCTCTCAGGGCAATAATTGCATTCTTGCCGATTTTCGCCATAGCCTGTCCTAAACCGCAGGTGGTGGTTGTTTTACCCTCGCCTGCAGGAGTGGGATTAATAGCGGTAACTAAAATCAGCTTGCCGTCGGGGTTTGAGGAAACCCTGTCACCCAGCTTGTCAGAGAGCTTTGCCTTAAATCTTCCGTAGGGCTCAAGCTCCTCATCGGAGATACCCAGTCCCTTTGCAATCTCGGTAATTGGTTTAAGCTCGGTCTGTTGAGCAATTTGAATGTCAGTAAGCATAAAGAAGTCTCCTTTGCGATTAAAATTAACAAAGTACAATTCGTCCATGATTATACCATTATTTCCGCTTTACTTCAAGAGTTTTGAATATATTTATTCTTTTTTCTTGATATTTGCCGCGAGTTTCTATATAATATACTGGCACAAGTATTTATAGAGAAGGAGGTATGCCATGAAAAAACTCTTGTCGCGAGTTGGTGACTATTTTTCCGCTACCGATAAAATGCTTTGGATTACTGTTATTACCGCTACGGTCATGAGCATCATGCTTCTCTCAAGCGTTGAGCGTGCGGGAGGCTCTTTTGTAAAAACTCAGGTTATGGCGGCAGTTATAGGTCTTGTTCTTGCCGTGGTTATCTCTGTTATTGACTACGAATACATCAGCAGATATTGGTTTATACTGGCTATCTTAGCGGTTATCCTATTTGCGTGGGTTTTCCTCTTTGGTATTACCGTTGTCGGTACCGACGACACGGCTTGGATTAAGCTCCCCGGCGGATTTACCTTCCAGCCCTCGGAGTTAGTTAAGATATTCTTTATTGTTACCTTTGCTACCCACCTTGACTACTTAAAGAAGAAAGAAAGGCTCAAGACCGTTTTAGGTGTTCTAACACTTTTAGGTCACGCCCTCATACCCATGGTTATTATCCACTTTCAGGGTGACGACGGCTCGGCACTTATCTTCCTTTTAATTGCTCTTATAATGATGTTCACAGCAGGAGTTCAGGCAAGATATTTTCTCATTCTCTTAGGCGGACTTGCCGTGGGAATTCCCATAGTTTGGAACGTTCTTATGAACGATGAGCACAGAAACCGTATTAAAGCTCTTATGGACTTAGACGGCAACGCTCTTACGGACTACGGCTATCAGCAATATCAAAGTAAAGTATCTATCGCCTCGGGTGAGCTTTACGGCTACGGACCGGGCAAAGGCTACCGCACAGGTGTTGGCTATGTTCCTGAGCAGGAAAACGACTTCATTTTCTCCGTTGTGGGAGAAGAATGGGGATTTATCGGCGCAGTACTGGTACTTCTCGTACTCTTCTTAATTATTTTCGGAATATTTCGTGACGCACTTAACGCAAAGGATGATTTAGGCTCATACATGTGCTTCGGCATGATGGGACTTTTAGCTTCCCAGACAGTTATAAACATCGGAATGGTAATCGGACTTCTCCCTGTTGTAGGTATCACCCTCCCCTTTCTCTCCGCAGGAGGTACCTCGTCAATGTGCCTTTACTTCGGTATAGGTCTTGTGCAGAGTGTGCGACTGCACAACAAAGACATAACCAAGGTAAAGCTCAGCTATACACGTTCAGAGAGAATCAAAATATAGCTGAATATCGGCTGTAAGGATATAAACATTTTTTGTATTTCAAGTTAACATCACAAGATAAAAAATCACCGACTCGTAACGGAGTCGGTGATTTTTTTATCGAATTATTACTGCAGCTTCATGAGCCACGCTACAATATCAGACATCATACAGCGCCATGCAGCCTCGTTATGAGCAAAGGTAGCTTCATATACAAAAGTCATCTTTTCCTTAGGATAACCTAAGGCCTCAAGCCACTCAGGCATAGCCTTGGCGTAAGGCAGAAGCATCTGCTCGAGAGAATCTCCGCCGCCGTTATAGAAATAAATGTTGGGGAGCTTCTCGCTTTCAGAGAAATCAAACTTTGCGAGATACTTATCCCATGTGGTTTTTTCAAACAGAATAAAGGCAGGTGATATTGCGCCTATTCCGCCGAACTTATTCATATATTCCATACCGATATAGAAAGCCTCCAATCCGCCCGAGGAGCTGCCTACGATATAGTTATCCTTTACTGCTGTACTTGTGTTGTAGTTTGCATTAACATAAGGCACTACCTTATTAACAACAAAGTCGGCAAACTCCTCGCCTGTACGCACACCGAAATCACCCATAGCAAGCTGATCCGGGGGTACAGGGCCTAAATCGGGAGTAAGCTCGTTATCACGGCTTTTCGTGTTATCAATACCTACAAGGATTGCACCCTTTCCGCCGTTTTTCATAAGAGAGGTAATAACCTCGTCACTTTGCCATTCATCACCGAAGGTAGCAAGGTTAGCATCAAACTGATTATGGCCGTCTAACAGATAGATGACAGGGTACTTTTTAGCAGTATCGGCAGGATTATATCCCTTAGGTGTCCAGATATAGATAGGCTTTTTGTAAGCAGCGGTCTTTCCGCAGGCGGGAAAATCAAGTTTTACTGTGGTAAGAGTACCGTAATCGGTTTCATCAAAAGCATAAAGACCCAGTCCCATAGCTTTCTTGGGAGTTTGGGTTGTGATATAGAATCCCGAGCTTACAACAGAGAGAGAGGCATTCATGCTTTGGCTCTGACCGTTGTTGAAAACTACCCGGTTATAAACGGAAACATCAACCTCGGCTTTATAAATCTTTTCGCCGTAATCATTGGTGCTGTGGAGAGTCATAGCCACTCCAGGCCAAGGTGAATTCTGGGTTCCTGCTGCTTCGTTGTAGAAATAGGCATTGACCGTATTCCAATATACATTATTTGAGAAATAAATTGTTATTTTAGTGTTCATTTTTTCCTCCTCAGGCTCGGTGGGAGCCGTTGTAGCAGGCTCTGTTGTAACGATGGGAGCAGTAGTTTCTGCTTCGGCAGTGGTCTCGGGAACGGCAGTGGTTTCGGGCTCTCTGCCCATAACACCGCCGATATCATAGGGGTCATCCTCGCCGGCAACATACTTTTGAACAACGCTGGCGTCCTTGATGTTTATGTCCTCATCGCCGTTGGCATCGGCACAGATAATGGCGTCGGCTGAGAGTTCTTCGATGTTGGCGATATATTTCTGGATAAGCGTAGCATCCTTTATATTTACCGCCGCATCTAAATTAACATCGCCACGGTAGAGAAATCTGTCTGCTGACACAGAAGCTACACCCACAGCCAGCATCATAACTACCGCAAGAGTAAGGGAAACTAGAGATAGCATTAATTTTCTCATAACTCAGACATCCTTGCTTTCTGAAAGATAAACAGAGTAAATAAGACATCTTTTAACAGGCTTTTTGAATATCTGTTCAATCGCGTTTTTATAAAGATAAAGCTGTTTTGAATACATATCCTTTAGCCTATCAATATCGTCTACCCTATCTGTCTTATAATCTACCACAATTATACCGCTGTCGTCAACAATAAGCAAATCAACGGCTCCCTCAAGCACAACGGGAGTGACTGCAAGCTCACCCTCTAAGCCGTCAGTTACAAGACTTGCAGGGATATTTACGGTAAATTTGTATTCACGGTAATACTCCCTTGAATTTAGGGCCAGTAAGACAATCTCGGAGGAGATGAATCTTCGGATTTTATCCTTATCTATAACCTCTGTCTGCTGAGGGGTTAAGATTTTAGAATTCTTGAGTCTCTCAATTTCCGCGTCGATATTCTCTGACGCAATTTTGTAGTCACAGTGCTCTAAAAACAGATGCAGTGCTGTACCCTTTTCTGCGGCAGTAAGGGGGATATCCGAGAGAAATTTTGGTTTCTTCATTTGATGAGTAAAGGCTTTCTCAATGTCTTTATGGGCAAGCTCTGAGGCTGTTACCTTCTGAGGAATACTGCAAAGAGCCTTTTTCTCATACTCAAAGCTAAAGCGGTTTTGTATTATATCAAGCACATCCTCAGGCACGGCTTCATATTCGATTTTTGAGCTAACCTCTGATGCGTGGTATGTTTCCGAAAATTCATCTTTTGCTTTTGTGATAATTACAGATAGAGCTCCCGACTCCTCCTCTTTATTAAATTCAGGCTCTGCTGCTCCTGCATACTCTCTCAGCTTTACACCGTCAGGATGAGCAAGGGCGCACATAATAAGCCAATCGCTCATGTGCTTTGAGTTCCTGACAGAAAACGGAAGTATACTTCCGCAACCGGGCATAGATGCGGCAATATTCGTAACGGTATCATGCATTTTAACATCGCTTGCCACCATAACAAGCCTTTCCTTGGCCCTTGTCATGGCAACATATAGGACTCGAAGCTCCTCGCTCATTTCGCTGTTTTTAACCGCAAAGGAGATTGTATCTCTCGGGAAGGTTGTAAAGGAAGTCCCCAATACGTTATCCCGAAGCTTTGAAGCAAAACCTAAACGAGAATGTAAAAGAACATTCTCGCTGCTGTTGCTGCGAAACTCCCTGTGGGTATCGGCGATAATGCACACCGGAAATTCCAAACCCTTGGAGCTGTGGATAGTCATAATTCTGACACAATTCTCGCGAGCATCTTTTGTGTCAACCGCTGCCGGTAAATCGTCACCCTCAGTTTCAATTCGGGAGAGAAAATCCACAAAGGCAGAAACACCCTTTGAAGCTCCCTGCTCAAACTTTTCCGCGTAGGTTATAAGAAGTCTGAGGTTATCCTCAGCATTTCCATTAAAGGCAGCACTTGCTACGGCAGGAAGATTTGTTGAGTCGTAGAGGGTGTTTATAAACACGTCCGCAGGCTGAGTGAGAGAAAGGGTTCTCAAATTATTTATTTCCTCAAGAAAAAGTCTTGCTTTCTCATCTCCGCTTTGGGCGTATTCGGTTAAAGCCGAGAAAAGAGGGGCCTTTTTCTTTACGGCTCTCACCTTTGCCATATCGTCGGGGGTAAAGCCGTAAACAGGAGACATCATAACCGATGCAAGAGGAATATCCTGCAAGGGATTGTCGATAATTTTGAGAAAACTCAGGGCAAGATTTATTTCCGAAGAAGTAATAAACGCTTGCTTTTTGCCGCATACCGCAGGTATTCCCAGCTTCTTTAGCTGATTTACATAGGTAACGGCATGGTTCTTGGTATTTCGCATAATAATTGCTATATCGGAATACCTTACAAGACGCTTAATATCCCCGTCCTTAATATAGGTTTCACTGCACATTTTATGGATAAGCTCCGCGATATAAGCAGCCTCCTGAGCAGCTTGGTCGGGGTTTTCCTTTTCGCTTAAATCAAGCAGATGAAGTTCGGCACAAGGACAGTCAGACGGATCATATAGAGCAGCAGGCACTAACTTCTCCTCGTCGTTATACTCGATATCGCCTATCTGAGTTGACATAAGCCGTGAGAAAACAAAGTTTATGTAGTCGGTGACCTCTTTTCGGCTTCGGAAGTTTTTCTCAAGTATAACCTTAGAGGGATAATTGTTTTTCTCTCTTTCAAAAAGCGGTAAGCTATTCTTTCTTGCAAGGAAAATCTCAGGCATAGCCTGTCTGAAGCCGTAGATGCTCTGCTTTACGTCTCCTACCACAAAGAGATTTTTTCCGTTATGGCTAACGCAGTTGTAGATTAAATCCTGCACCTCGTTGGCATCCTGATATTCGTCAACCATAACCTCGTCATAGCGGTCGGAAATTTCACGGGCAATCGCTGAGGGACGCACATTACCGAGCTCATCTCTATCCACTAAAATTTCAATAGCTCTGTGGGTAATATCATCGAAGTCGGCTACCTTCTTGCTTTGCTTTATTCTGCCGTAATTCTCAGCGTAGAGAAGTACGGTTTCAAACAGCTTTGAAGCAATGGGTCTCAGGCTCTCAATATCGGACTTTGCATCCTTTTCGCTAATTTTGAACAGACCTTTTATAAGAGCATAGGAGGACTCCTTCATTTTCTTACGGTTAGCTGCAACCTTGAGCTTAATGGGGTGTTCCTTAAACTTATCCGCCTTTATCTGCTTTGGCTTGTAGGTTTCAAGAAAGGCTCTGATTTCATCATAAGTTGATGCTGTTAGCTTCTCTCTCAGTTCCTCTAA
>JAQXHW010000030.1 GCA_029007475.1 Oscillospiraceae bacterium
CTAAGGAGAGAGGGGAGAGCGAGGAGCTCTGCGCCCGTAATATCCGCTATGAGTTTTTCTCTGAGCTTTCCGAAAGGCTCTCTGCAAAAATCGCTACTGCACATACCTTGAGTGACTCAGAGGAAACCATGCTCTACAATATCTCAAGGGGGACAAGCCTCCACGGACTTTGCTCAATTCCATATAAGCGGGGGAACATTATAAGACCTCTTTTAGATGTTACCCGAGAGGAAGTTGAGGAGTATATCAGAAATAACAACCTCTTTTATGTGGAGGACAGCACCAATTCCGATGAGAATATCTGCAAGAGAAATAAAATTCGCAAAAGCGTAATTCCGCCGCTCAAAAGTCTGAACGACGGCTTTCATGAGAACTTTTCGAGACTTCGCGCTCAGCTGATTGAGACAGACTCATTTATGCTTGATATGGCAAAATCCGCTCTTAAAAAAGCCGAGTGCCGTTACGGCTACGACTGTGAAAAGCTCCTTGCAAACCATAAAGCCGTGCTTTCCTATGGGCTGAGTATTCTCCTAAGCTCATGGGGAATATCGCCTCAGCAGAAGTATATTGAGCTTTTAAGAGGAATTCTCAAAAACGGCGGTGCAGTACCTCTTGCAAAGGGTAAAACAGCCGTTGCAAAGCAGGGTATTCTGAGACTTGACGAGGGATATTGTGAAGACTTTACCGAAGCACAACTTGAAATTCCGATGGAAATCACCTGCTTTGGAAAAAAATATTTAGTAAAAGAAATAAACTCTAAAGAAATTAACAAAAAGTTCTCAGATTCATTGATATCCTGTGATAGAATAACCCTTGAAACTGTCATTCGGGTACGAAAACCCTCAGATACCTTTGCCCCCCTTGGCAGAAAGGTAAATAAAAATCTGAGAAAACTGCAAAACGAGATGAGAATTCCTGCTGAAATCCGAGATACATCTCTTGTTATTGCTGAGGGCAGTAAGGTTTTGTGGGCAGAAAACTTGGGTGTTTCCGAGGACGGCAAGCTTCTAAAGGGCGATGAAAGGGCTTTGCTTATAGAGGTGAAAAATGTATAAGGACATTGTGTATATGCTTTTATCCCAAAACTCTCAGGTCAAGTATCCGATACACCCGTTGATAAAGTTTCCTATGAATTTGCGGTAGGCTGTGGCCTCGACTTTTACGAAAATTACAGAAATCTTCACTATATAGGGTCTTAAAGAGTTCTGTTTACTCATAAAATTTATGATTGTTATCATACTACACAAAGGAGTGAATTAAATTGGAGAAAAAAACTTCAGTTAAAAAGATACTGCTTTATCTCGGAATTCCGGCTCTGATTATTCTCGGAATTGTACTTCTCGTCAATCTTACCCATGCAAACGCCGAGTATACTTATTCCGATATTATGGGCTTTTTCGAGAGACAGCAGGTAAGGGAATATTCCGTTAATTTCGGAAACGGCAATCTTGAGCTTAAAATAGCCGAGAGTGCGCCGAAGCTCCCTTCCACCGCCGACGAGGTCGCATCCTCTGCTTCCGACAGCGATAAAAAAGCACCGGCCGAGGCGCTAAAAAAGATAAACTACAAATTGGCAAGCATAGACGTATTCTATATGGATGTCAAGGATTACGTTGACGAGTACAACGACACATATCCCACACCCATTAAGTACGATTATTATCCGGCTTCTAACAACGGTTTCCTGCTTGACCTGCTTCCCTTTGTATTCCTTATTATCCTTTTAGCTGCATTCTGGTTCTTTGTAATGAAGAGAATGAACGCCGGCGGACTTGGCGGTAAGGAATTCCAGTTCGGCAAGGCAAAGTTCAAGGATACCAACGACGAAAAGCGCAAGACCACCTTTGACGATGTAGCAGGTGCCGACGAGGAGAAGGAGGAGCTTGAGGAGATTGTTGAGTTCCTGAAAAATCCCGGAAAATTTAACGAATTAGGCGCACGAATTCCCAAGGGCGTGCTTCTTGTAGGCCCTCCCGGAACAGGTAAAACCCTCCTTGCACGCGCAGTAGCAGGCGAGGCAGGAGTACCTTTCTTCTCAATTTCAGGTTCTGACTTTGTTGAAATGTTCGTTGGTGTAGGTGCGTCCCGTGTTCGTGACCTTTTCGAGCACGCAAAGAAGAACTCCCCCTGTATTATTTTTATTGATGAAATTGATGCGGTAGGCCGTCAGAGAGGTACCGGTCTCGGCGGTGGTCACGACGAAAGAGAACAGACCCTCAACCAGATGTTGGTTGAAATGGACGGCTTCGGTGCAAACGAGGGCGTTATCGTTATTGCCGCTACAAACCGTCCCGATATCCTTGACCCCGCACTTCTCAGACCCGGCCGTTTTGACCGTCAGGTTATGGTAGGCTATCCGGATGTAAACGGACGTGAGGCTATCCTTAAGGTACACGCAAGAAAGAAACCTCTTGCTCCTGATGTTAAGCTCAAGACTATTGCAAAGACCACGGCAGGCTTTACAGGAGCAGACCTTGCAAACCTCTTAAATGAGGCGGCTCTCCTTGCTGCCCGTGCAGGCAAAAAGGCAATCACAATGACCGAGATTGAGGAAGCTACAATTAAGGTCGTTGTAGGTACCGAGAAAAAGTCAAAAGCTATGAGCGATAAGGAAAAGAAGCTCACCGCTTATCATGAGGCAGGCCATGCTATTGCATTTCATGTACTTGAAACTCAGGACCCTGTTCATCAGATTTCGATTAT
>JAQXHW010000031.1 GCA_029007475.1 Oscillospiraceae bacterium
TATGCCCAAGGGATAGAGCTTTTCCTTATCAATACCCCTGCGGATAAAATCCTCGGTATGAAGCGCCGTCGGAATTACATAAGCGTCCGAGTTAGTTTCCTCAGTAAAGGGTACGCATACATAATCCGTTGCAACAAACACGGAGTAGGGCGTTTTCATGCCCTTGCTGCGCATTTGAGCCATTATTTCGGAGGGGAAAACGTGAGTTGATACCACCACGTCAAAATGATTATCTGCAAAGAAGCCCTCTAAGGTTTTAGCCATAGCGCTGTTCATGCTGTAAACAGGAGAAGGTATTGGCAGTTTTCGGTATTGATTGGCCACCGCATAGGCTACGCCGAAAAGCTCAGGGGTTTTTTGAACAATGCCTATATATATTCTATTGATTTTATCCGCTAACTTATCGCTTTTCAGGCTGTATGGGTTCATCATAACTGCGTTATGACCCCTCCTTATTATAGCCTCTTTAATTGCCGTAGCGGCGGCATCATGACCGGCTCCCGTGCCGCATGAAAGAATTAGTGTATCCATAAAAAATTCACCTTAAACTTCGAGCTTAGCTCCTTGCTGAAAATATGCTTTAGTATTACTATTACTGCGGCAATTACAAATCCGCAGACAACAATAGAATTATATCTCATAACTATCATAAGCACGGCGCTGAGAATATATGCGAAAATTGTGCGATAGCGATGAGGATTTATGCGCAGTATAAGGGAGAGAAAAATATAGCTCAAGGCAAATACTGCCAAAGGCTCCCACATTGGAAGAATTCCAAAAAGGCAGCCGAAGGTAACTGCTATCCCCTTTCCCCCTTTGAAGCTAAAAAACAGAGGCAGAACATGACCCAAAACAGGAGCGGCGAAAATCAGCGGTTTAATTAAAGTAAAATCTCTAAAATTTCCGCCTAATCGGAAATATAGGAATATGGGCAGGAAGCCTTTGAGCACATCTCCCAAGAGGGTGAGAACTCCACACAAAAAGCCACACTGCATAAAAGAATTGGCTGTACCGGGGTTGTTGTCCTTACTCCTATGGAGATTTTCGTTCTTCCCAAGCATCCTTGAGAATATTTCGGCAAAGAGCACACTTCCGGACAGATAGCCTGCACAGACAAAAAGAATATCATAGAGCATTTTCTCACCTCCTATGTCACTATGAGATAATTATATCTCATTTATTCACAAATTGCAAATACATACTAAAATACAATACCCTGCCACGACAAAAATATTTATTATTCTCTATTGAATCTAACCCGCTTTAGCTTGCAATACAATTCCGTTATTTGCTCATTACTTCAATATTCGTAACCTCATATAAAAAGGGACAGCCTCACTTAAACTTGTGAGACAGTCCCTTTGCGATGTAAGTTATTAGGTAACATAAGTATATCGTACCTAATGAGTACACTAATATTTTGAGAAATTTTGTTTTCTCGTTTTTCCTATTCAGTAACACATCAATAAAACGCCCATGCAAAAGCCATTCAGTTTATTTCTCCTGCATAAACCCGTTTTACAAATTTGAGGAGCTTTTTATAGGAATCCTTTGCCTCGGGAACAATCCGGTGAAAAACGGTGTAAGTATGGAACATTCCCTCTTTTACTTCACATTCTGCATATATACCTGCGTTCTGAAGCTTCTCACACACAGTAAGAGTATCGCTCAGCAAAACCTCGTCGCCTCCTACGGTGAAAAACATGGGCGGAAATCCCCCAAATTCTCCAAAAACAGGTGATATGTAGGGATTTTTTCTATCCTCATCTCCGATAAAGCCATAAACAGGGGAACTAAGTAACAAATCAATATCCTCTTTCTTTGCAGCCTTCCTTTTCTCTCCGAAAAGAACATCGACAGCATAGTTTTTATTATAACTCTCACCCGAGCAGGTCATGTCACCCCACAGAGACATACATATTCCTGCTTTGGGCAGCTTTCTTCCGCACTCTCTCAGCTTAAAAAACAAAGCCATAGTGAGATTTGCGCCGGCAGAATCTCCGGCAACAATTATATTTTCCGGAAGGTAGCCTTCCTTTTCTACAAGGTGATTCCACACATCTATGGCTTGATTAAGCTGAGTGGGATACTTATTTTCGGGAGCTAAGTCATAATCAAGCAAAATCATTTCGCAGCCGTTTGACGCCTCAAAAAAGCCGGCAGCAAAGGTGCGGTAATTAGAAAGCAAGCCTGCTACATAAGCACCGCCGTGCAAATAGTATATTACCCGACCTGTTCTATCCGCCCCTGTTTTTGTTACACGATCGAATTTTATACCATTTTCAGTTGTTTCCTTTGACAGCTCATAGCCCTCAGGTACATCGTCATTAATAGCACGTTCCGAAACCTTGCGAAGTCTATTGACAGGGTCAGTCGTAGTTTTCGGGTTCATATTCATTGTTTTTCTAAATACCCATCGAAAAATTCTTCCTCTGAGAGATACCATTAATATCACATCCCAAACTTTAGTAATTTAATTATATTACCATTATTTTCGACATTCAAGATATTTTTTCGGCAACTTAGCTTTACAAAAGCATATCATATCAAAGCCGATAATAAAATTATGTAAGCAAAAAGACAATCCACTCTTTTTTGAACGGATTGTCTTTCTTCACATTATGTATAGGATTTTCGCAGCATAAAGCTTACAGTATGTCTATGTATTCACCGTTAAGCGCTTTATTCATGCTTCTTACCGCACAGAACTTGCCGCACATTGAGCAGGTATCCTCATGTTCGGGAGCACGGCTGTCGCGGATTGACTTAGCGGTTTTGGGGTCGATAGAACATTCCCATTGCTTTTCCCAATCGAAGGTACGTCTTGCGTCAGCCATCTCGTCGTCAATATCTCTTGCGTGAGGTATCTTTTTAGCAATATCTGCGGCATGAGCTGCAATTCTTGACGCAATAATTCCCTGTTTTACATCCTCAACATTCGGCAGAGCAAGATGCTCGGCAGGCGTTACATAGCAAAGGAAAGCGGCACCTGATGCCGCAGCGATAGCACCGCCGATCGCAGAGGTGATATGGTCGTAGCCGGGTGCGATATCGGTTACGATAGGTCCCAATACATAGAAGGGCGCACCCATGCAGATTGTCTGCTGAATTTTCATATTTGCTTCAATCTGGTCCATAGGCATATGACCGGGTCCCTCAACCATTACCTGAACATCCTTCGCCCAGGCACGCTTTGTAAGCTCACCAAGACGAACAAGCTCTTCAATCTGACAAACATCGCTTCCGTCTGCGAGGCAACCGGGACGGCAGGCGTCACCTAAGGAAACAGTAACGTCATATTCACGGCAAATATCAAGGATTTCATCGAAGTACTCATAAAACGGATTTTCCTCACCCGTCATACTCATCCAAGCAAAAACAAGTGAGCCGCCTCGTGAAACGATATTCATTTTTCTCTTATGCTTTTTAATCTGCTCTATGGTTTTGCGTGTAATACCGCAGTGCAGAGTAACAAAATCTACTCCGTCCTCTGCATGCAGACGAACAACGTCAATAAAATCCTTTGCAGTTAATGTAGCCAAATCTCTCTGATAATGTATTACGCTGTCATAAACCGGAACAGTTCCTATCATTGCAGGACATTCGCTTGTGAGCTTTCGTCTGAAGGGTTGAGTATTTCCGTGGGAGGAAAGGTC
>JAQXHW010000032.1 GCA_029007475.1 Oscillospiraceae bacterium
CTGCGGCTTTAAGAAGCTATTTGTCCCCTATACCGACGCCCTTGAGGGTGCGGTTGTAAAGGGGATAGAGGTTTATCCTGTCAAGACGGTTTCCGAGCTTATAAATTATCTGAATAATGAGGGGGAGCTGTCTCGGGCTGAGATGCCGGCGGAGACCTTTCCTATGGAAGCCATGCCTGATTTCGAGGATGTCTGCGGACAGTATGAGGCAAGGCGGGCTATGGAGATTGCCGCCGCAGGAGGACACAATATTCTTCTTATCGGACCTCCCGGCTCCGGCAAGAGCATGATGGCGAAGCGGCTGCCGTCTATTCTCCCGGATATGACCTTTGAGGAGAGGATAGACACCTCAAAAATTCACTCCATAGCAGGAGTTCTGCCAAAGGGCAGACCTTTGGTAAGCGGCAGACCCTTCAGAAGTCCTCACCACACAGTTTCGTCGGTTGGACTTTCAGGCGGCGGTACAGTACCCCGTCCCGGTGAAGTTTCGCTTGCGCACAACGGAGTTCTGTTCTTAGATGAGCTTCCCGAGTTTTCAAGAAGTGCCTTAGAGGTGCTTCGTCAGCCTATTGAGGATTCCGTAGTCACTGTTTCAAGAGTTCACTCTACGGTAAGCTACCCCTGCTCCGTTATGCTCGTAGCGGCTATGAACCCC
This sequence comes from Oscillospiraceae bacterium, assembly GCA_029007475.1. GTDB lineage: Bacteria > Bacillota > Clostridia > Oscillospirales > Acutalibacteraceae > Ruminococcoides. The sequence continues at coordinate 656 of JAQXHW010000032.1, forward strand.
TGCCCCTGCGGCTACTATTCTCACCCAAGGAGAAAATGTACCTGCAGCGATGCCGCAATTAAAAAGTACCTCAACAGAGTCTCAGGCCCCCTCCTTGATCGAATCGATATCCACGTTGAAGTTCCCGCTGTGGAGTATGAGGATTTGAGCAGTACTCAAAAGGGAGAGCCTTCAAGCGAGATACGCAAGCGGGTAAACAGGGCAAGAGAAATTCAGCTCAAGCGTTACGAGGGTACAAAAATTACCTGCAACGCAAGGGCAACTGCCGACCTTATGAAAGAGGTTTGCAGGCTAAGCTCCGAGGCCGAGGAAATCATGAAAACTGCCTTCGAAAAGCTCTCTCTTTCCGCAAGAGCCTATGACCGTGTGCTCAAGGTTGCGCGAACAATCGCCGATTTGGACGAAAGTCCTGACATTTTAGAGGAGCACGTCTTAGAGGCTGTCCAGTATCGCACCCTTGACAAGAAATATTGGAGCCTCTAATATTCTTATGCGAAAAAATATGTCAAAAAGTTTACAGAGTATTGGCATTTTTTCATTAAAACACCCCCATTTCGAAATATTTGCATACAAGATTAACAAAAATAGGTTACAAATAAAAATATCGGTTGACATTAAACCGTTTTCGTATTATCATTTTGTTACGGTTAATGGTAGATTTGTCTAAATTAGCCTGTTTTCTTTTGTGGAATACCAACAAAGGAAAATCACCGCGAAATTCCTCAAAAGTTTGATATCTTCTAAGTTTTGCCAGAGGATATTTCGGCTTATTTTTAACTTGATTACAAACAATATTGTGACCCCATAACAAAATTACGGAGTGTGCAGATTTGGAAAAATATATAATTAACGGCGGAAACGTCCTAAACGGAGAGGTTACTGTCAGCGGCGCAAAGAATGCAGCAGTTGCAATTATCCCCGCAACAATCCTCTGCGATGAGCCCTGCCGAATTGAAAATATACCTAACATCAGTGATGTTACCTTAATTGCGAAGATTTTACAGAACTTGGGCGCAAAGGTTACCCGCGTCAACAAGTCCACTTTAGATATCGACCCCAGACCTATAAACACCTACTGTGCCGTTGATGATTCTGTCCGCGGTATGAGAGCCTCCTACTATCTTTTAGGCGCTCTTATCGGCAGATTCAACAACGCAAGAGTTGCCATGCCCGGCGGCTGTAATTTCGGTGTTCGTCCTATCGACCAGCACTTAAAGGGCTTTGCCGCTTTGGGTGCCGAGTGTGAATTGCTCAACGGCGCTATTGTTGACGCTCACAGCGACAGACGTATGCAGGGTACTTCAATTTACCTTGATACCGTTTCGGTCGGTACTACAATCAACCTGATGCTTGCCGCAGTTAAGGCAGAGGGTCAGACTATTATCGAAAATGCCGCCAAGGAGCCTCATATTGTTGACCTTGCAAACTTCTTGAATTCTATGGGCGCAAGTATCCGCGGCGCAGGTACAGACGTTATTAAAATCCGCGGAGTAGATTATCTCCACGGCATAACATATTCCATTATTCCCGACCAGATTGAAGCCGGTACCTATATGGCGGCCGTAGCAGCTACGAGGGGTAAGCTTTTGGTTAAGAACGTAACCCCGAAGCACTTGGAGTCCATAACCGCAAAGCTCAGGGAAATCGGCGTTTACGTTGAGGAGTACGACGAGGCAGTCCTTGTTGACGCAACCGAAAGACGTCTGAGACGCTGTAACCTGAAAACCATGCCTCATCCCGGCTTTCCCACAGATTGTCAGCCTCAGTTCGTGGCACTTCTTACCACAGTTGAGGGCACAAGCATTGTGACCGAAAATGTTTGGGATAACAGATACCAGTATGTCCGTGAGCTTCTCCTTATGGGTGCCCATATTTCTGTTGAGAGCAGGGTTGCAATTGTCGACGGACAGGTGCCTCTCCACGGTGCTCCCGTAAAGGCAACCGACCTTCGCGGCGGTGCAGCACTTATTATTGCGGGTCTTGTTGCCAGCGGTACTACGGAGCTTTCCTCTATCCACTATGTAGAGAGAGGCTACGAGGAGATTGTCGAAAAGCTCAGAGCCTTAGGCGCCGACATTAAGAAGCAGTATGTTCCCGAAGACGAGGCGGCAGTAACTGCGTAATCACGTTTTACTCAAGGGGTACATGGTTGTGCCCCTTTTTAGTTTTTATAAGGCATAGTTTAGGAGTAGTAAAATTGGCTAAATTTGTTACACTTTTCAGCTCAAGTGCAGGGAACTGCTATTATATCGGAAGCTCAGGTCGGGGCGTTTTAATTGATGCAGGCAGAAGCTGCAAGCAGATTGAGGCGGCAATGCTCTCAAACGAGCTTGATATGCGCAGGGTTCAGGGAATTTTCATTACTCATGAGCATTCCGACCACTGTCAGGGACTCCGAGTTCTTGCCTCAAGGTACGGAATAAACGTGTACTCAAGCGAGGGAACACTTAAAGCCTTAGAGGAAAGCGATAGGCTGGACAGCCGTTTTTCTGCCGACGTAATAGAGAGTAAAATCTCCTTAGGCGATATGCTTATTGAACGCTTTGACACACCCCACGACAGCGCCGAGAGCTGTACATACAGGGTGACAACTGCCGACGGAAAAAAAGCAATGGTTGCAACGGATATGGGGGTAATGCTTCCAAGCATTCGCAACGCTATTTCAGAGTGCAGCCTTGCCGTTGTTGAGTCTAACCATGACGTAAATATGCTTATGACAGGGCCCTATCCCTACCCGCTAAAAAGGCGGATTCTCTCCGACAGAGGACATCTTTCAAACGCAGCCTGCGCCGAGGAATTACCTCACTTTGTAAATTCCGGAGTAAGACACCTTATCTTAGGCCATTTAAGCGGTGAAAACAATACCCCAGATGTTGCCTATGTTACCTCTCTCTGTGCGCTTAAGGAAGCCGGAATGACCCTCGGCGAGGACTTCACTTTAGAGGTTGCTCCACGAGAAACAAACGGTAAAAAAATAATTTTTTAAGAGGCCTTTATGCTGTCGGTAAATATAATCTGCGTGGGAACGCTAAAAGAAAAATATTTGAGGGATGCAATAGGGGAGTACAGCGCTCGCCTTACTCCCTTTTGCAGGTTTAATATAGTGGAGCTTTCCGAGTATAAGCTCTCTCAGAATCCCTCTGAAAGCGAAATCAAAAGGTGTATAGAGGAGGAGGGTAAAAAAATCCTCTCCAAAACTACAAAAGGCTCTTTTGTAATCCCCATGTGTATTGAGGGAAAAACCCTTTCCTCAGAGGCTTTCTCTCAAAAGCTTGAGAGTATCGGCTTAGAGGAAAAAAGCTCCGTTGATTTTATTATCGGCGGTTCATACGGACTTTCGGACGAGGTAAAGTCAAGGGGTGATTTTCGCCTTTCAATGAGCCCCATGACCTTCCCTCACCAGCTTGCAAGAGTAATGCTCTGCGAGCAGATTTACCGTGCTTTTCAAATCAGCAGCGGCGGCAAGTACCACAAATAGCAAAGAGAATAATCAGTACTTCCTTAGTTCTCAAGCTGAAAGCGAAACGGCGGTCGTATATAGCTGTTATTATGCTGTGAAAGTTGTGGGAGTACGCTCCCTGATAATTGTTAGTTTTTGTTACAGGAGGTGCTAAGGTGGCGCTTGACGGAATATTTTTAGGACTGCTCTCAAAAGAAATTGAGAGTCTATCTAAGGGCGCTAAGGTGAATCAGGTGCAGCAGCCCTCAAGAGATGAAATAATACTTCAGCTTCATACCCTCGAGGGTAACAGGAAGCTACTTATTTGCGCCCGTGCTGATTCCCCCAGAGTAGGCTTTACCTCATACGGAGCAGAAAATCCCAAGGAGCCTCCTATGTTCTGTATGTTTCTGAGAAAGCATCTCTGCGGTGCCAGAATTAAGGCTGTACGTCAGCATGAGTCCGAGAGGATTATTTTCATAGATTTCGACGCGATTAATTCCGTAGGCGACAAGAGGGAGCTTACCTTCGCCGTGGAGATTATGGGAAAACACAGCAACTGTATTCTTATTGACTCAGAGGGGATAATCATGGACGCCCTGAAGAGAGTTGATATGACCCTTTCATCAAAGCGAATGGTGCTTCCCGGCTTAAGATATGAGCTTCCTCCCTCGCAGGGAAAGCTCTCGGTTATAAATACTGCCGCAGAGAAAATTGCGGAGAGAATATTCTCAGGGGAAGCAAAGACTCTCGATAAAGCAATTCTCAATACGGTTATGGGCGTTTCCCCGGTGGTGTCCAGGGAAATAGCTTTCAGAGCCTGCGGCACAGAGGATATCTCAGTTACGCTGCTTTCGGATAAACATAGGGAAAGCCTGAAAGCCGAGCTTGAAAACTTAAGAGAAATAGCAGGACATAACAAAGGAACACCCACTCTCATAAAAAACCAAGAGGGAAAGCCCTTTGACCTGACCTTTTTAGACGTCAGACAGTACGGTGATTCCCTGGAAAAAGTGCGGTTTAATTCCTACTGCGAGCTTCTTGACGAATACTACCACAGCCGCGATACAATAGAGCGCATGAGGGCGTATTCCTCAGATCTTACGAGGCTCACGACAAATTCTATCGCAAGAATTACAAGAAAAATAAACGCCCAAACCGCGGAGCTTGAGGAAACTAAAAACCGCGAGGAGCTTCGTATAAAGGGCGACCTTTTACAGGCTAATCTCTACCGCATTGAAAGGGGTGCTTCTTTCGCAGAGGTAGAAAACTTCTACGACGAGAATAACTCTCTGCTGAGAATTGCTCTAAATCCCGCCAAGACTCCTGCTCAAAATGCCCAGAAGTTTTACAAGGATTATGCCCGCGCAAAGACAGCGGATAAAATTCTCCGAGTACAGATTGAAAAGGGCAGGGAGGAGCTTTTGTATCTTGAGAGCGTCCTTGATGAAATTGAAAGGGCAGCTACCTCTAAGGATATGCAGCTTATCCGCCGTGAGCTTACGGATTTAGGCTATATTAAGGCAGCCAAAGGAAAGCAAAAGGAGCCCTCCGAATTACCTGTGAAGGAGTATAAAACCTCCGACGGCTTTACTGTTTTTATCGGCAGAAATAACAGGCAAAACGATAAATTGACATTAAAGCTCTCCGCAAAGGATGACGTGTGGCTCCACACAAAAGAGATTCCCGGCTCCCATACCGTAATCAAAGCCGAGGGCAAAAGGGTCAGCGACAGGGCGATTTTAGAGGCGGCACAGTTTTGTGCATATAACTCAAAGGCAAGGGAAAGCGCTCAGGTGCCCGTAGATTTCACCCTAATAAAATATGTTATGAAGCCCGTAGGTTCACCTCCCGGCAGAGTAATCTACACCCACCAAAAAACGGTTTACGTTACCCCTGTAAACCCAGAAAAGTAAGCAGGTGAAAAAATGAGTTTAGTAGAATTTAAGGACGTCAAAAAGTATTACACCATGGGCGAGGTTACCATTAAAGCCGTGGACGGAATTTCCTTTGAGATTGAAGAGGGCTCCTTCACGGTTGTTGTAGGCTCCTCAGGCGCAGGAAAAACCACCGTTCTCAATATTTTAGGCGGTATGGACAGCGCAACCTCCGGAAGCGTTATTGTCGGCGGAAAGGATATAAGCAGCTTTTCCGACAAGGAGTTAGTTTTATTCCGCCGCTATGATATCGGCTTTGTTTTTCAGTTTTATAATCTCATCCAAAACCTTACCGCTCTCGAAAATGTTGAGCTTGCAACTCAGATTTGCAAGAATCCCATGGATGCGAAAGAGGCTCTCGAGAGCGTAGGCCTGGCTGAGAGAATGAACAATTTTCCCTCACAGCTTTCAGGCGGTGAACAGCAGAGAGTTTCCATAGCAAGAGCCCTTGCAAAACGCCCCCGGCTTCTCC
>JAQXHW010000033.1 GCA_029007475.1 Oscillospiraceae bacterium
AGGGTATAGGCAACGCCGCTTGAGAGAATTCCTGCGTATAATATGGAAAACCATGAATCTAAGATACCGCTTATTGTTGGCTTTTCAAAGATGAACATACATATCAGAGAAAGCACAGCAACCACGAAAAACTCCAAAAAGGAGAGCTTTAAGCAGTCCACCTTTGCCGAATATTTGTCAACGGCAAGAATTTGAAACGAAAATAAAAACGCACAGGCGATTACAAATATATCAGCGGTACTGATACTTAAGGAATTCAGAGTCTCTATGCTGAAAAGTGCCGAGAAAGAAAACTCGCTGAGTCCGCCTGTCATACATAAAAGGAAAAGTCCTATGAGGGCAAGGGCTATACATATCCAATGAATACCTCTCACCTTTTTACCCATAAACAGTCCGAAAATCGGAACAATCAAAAGATAGGTCGCCGTGACGAAGCCTGCCTTTCCGGCAGAAGCGCCCATGTGCATGCCAATCTGCTGTGCCGCAGACGCTACAAAAAGAAAAACGCCGCAGACAAGTCCGCCTATAAATAGAGTATTTCTCTCGTTTTTACACTTTTCCTTGTAACGGATTTTATCCTTATGATACTTAAAAGCATCGAAGGCAACAACTATGGGTAAAAGGAATATAATAGCCACGATGGAACGCATGGCAAGGTATGTAAAGGGCTCAACGCCCGTTTCCTCCTGAGCGACAAAGGTACTGCCCCAAATTACCGAGCAGAGAAGCAAAATCGAGAACCCTAAAACTCTTTTAGATTTCATATTTTCCTCCTAAATGAAGTTACTGAGTGATTATATCACACCAACTCAAAGAATGGAATACAGTTTCTATCATTTTTCTATTGATTTCGTGTTTTTGTTGTGCTATAATAACAAGGTAAATGCAAGCTCAACTGCTTTCGTTTATATAATTGAGCGGCAGGCCCTGTACGATTGAGGCCTGTGAACCATGTCAGGCGGGGAACCGAGCAGCATTAAGCAGTTTTCTTGATGCGATATAGTAAGTCTGTCGTTCAATTATGTAAACGAGCTGTGCTTGCATTTCTTGCATTTTTTGACTTTTTATGTAAGAGGTGATTTCATGTCCGCATATCAGGTTCTCTACCGAAAATACCGACCTAAAACCTTTTCTGACGTAGTGGGACAGCCCCAGGTTACCACCACATTAGTTAACGAATTAAAGTCCGGCAGAACCAACCACGCTTACCTTTTTACAGGTACTCGCGGTACAGGCAAAACCTCCTGCGCAAAGATTCTTGCGAAGGCAGTTAACTGCTTAAATCCTCAAAACGGCGAGCCCTGCTGTGAATGTGAAATCTGCAAAGGCATAGACCGAGGCGAAGTTTTTGATGTTGTTGAGATGGACGCCGCCTCTAACCGCGGTATTGACGACATCCGCAAAATCGTTGAAAAAATCGCCTTTACTCCCGAGCGCGGAAAATATCGCGTCTTTATTATTGACGAGGTACACATGCTCACAACCGAGGCTTTCAACGCGCTCCTTAAAACTTTGGAGGAGCCTCCCTCCCACGTTATCTTTATTCTTGCAACTACGGAGGTTCACAAGCTCCCCGCAACTATCCTCTCTCGCTGTCAGCGCTTTGATTTCCACAGAATTTCAGCCGCCGATTTAGCAAGCAGGGTAAAATTCGTTACCGAAACCGAGGGCGGGACAATCACAGATGAAGCCGCACTTTTAGTCGCTGTTATTGCCGACGGCGCAGTAAGAGATGCCCTCTCGCTTCTTGACCGATGCCTCTCCCTTTCAAACAGCGTAGATATAGAAACCGTGCGCACAGCCGCAGGACTTGCACAAAAGGATTATCTCCTGAGCCTTGCTTCAAGCTGCGTCAACAAAAATTCCGAGCGCGCTATTTCCACTCTGAATAAGCTTTACAATGACTCAAAGGATATGAGTAAGCTCTGCGATGAGCTTATTAATCACTACCGCAGCCTAATGCTGATTAAGACCGTGAGAAATCCCCGCGAGCTAATTATCATGTCCGACGAGGAATACGACACCGCCTACGACCAAGCACAGATACTTTCTCTTGCCGATATTGTCTATGCTATGGATGTGCTTCAAAACGCATTTGAAAGAATGGCAAGAGGCGCTGACAACCGCATTGAGCTTGAAATTGCTTTGGTGAAGCTCAGCGCTCCCGAGCTTGACAGCTCTATTGAGTCTCTGCTCTCTCGAATTTCGGCACTGGAAAAAGCAGTTAAATGCGGTATTCCTGCCCCTGTCGCTCCTCAAAAACCGGTAGAGCCGGAGAAATCTGAGGATACCAAGGTAACTTCAAAAACTAATTATAATTCTAACACAGAAATTTCAGAGACTCTTCACTCTATCCCCGCCACCGAGGAAAAACCGGAGAAAAAGTCTATTGAGACAACTGCAAAAAGAGCTCAGGAAGCAAGCTCTGCTCCCGCTATACAGAAACCAAAACCCCGTACAAAAGCAGATATGGACAGCATTATGCAAAATGCTCAGCCCCTTATCTCTTGGCCCGAGATAGTAGATAATCTCAAAAAATACTCAAGGGCTATTGCCTCCTCCTTTGAGGGTACAAACGCCTATATAAGCGGTGATTATTTACTCATAGACGCAAAAACCGATATTCCCTTCAAGCTCCTGCAGAATTCCTCTCAGAGAGAAAATCTCCGTCAGGCTGTGCAGGAAATAACAGGCAAACGATATATCTTAGGCCCTTACAAGCCGGGTGAAGAAAAGAAAGAAGCTGTAAATCCTCTTGACGCCTTAGCTTCAGAGCTTCGTGCTCAGGGTATAGATGTTATTGAAGAATAATTTTAAGACTAATCAGAAAATATATAAATTTATTATCACAAGGAGTTATAAATATGAAAGCAAGATTACCCCAGGGCTACGGCTCAGGCGGAGGTACTAACCTCCAGCATTTAGCAAAGCAGGCACAAAAGATGCAGGCTGATATTGAAACAAAAACCGCAGAGCTCGAAGAAAAGGAATATGAAGCAAAATCAGGCGGCGGCGCAGTTACGGTAGTTGCCACCGGCAAAATGGAAATTAAGTCCATTGAGATTTCTCAGGATGTTGTCGACCCCGATGATGTTGAGATGCTCTCTGACCTTGTTATGGCAGCAGTTAACGAAGCCCTCAGAAATGCCGCAAAAGACAAGGAAGAAACCTTGGGAGCAATTTCCGGCGGTCTCGGCAGCCTTAACATTCCCGGTTTATTCTGATGGCTGTATATAACGTACCGGCGCTTGCAAAGCTCATTGATAAGTTCGAAAGCCTTCCGGGAATCGGCAGTAAAACCGCACAGCGACTTGCCTATCATGTGCTGAATATGCCCAAAGAGCAGGCCTACGACTTTGCAAAAGCCATTACCGACGCCCACGATAAAATCAAATACTGCTCTGTTTGCTGTAATTTTTCCGACGAGGAGCTATGCCCTGTCTGCAAAGACCAGAAGAGAGACAAGACCGTTATCTGCGTTGTTGAATCGCCCAGAGACGCCTTGGCTTTGGAGGCTACAAGGGAATTCGAGGGCACTTACCATGTGCTCCACGGAGCTATCTCCCCTCTTAACAACATCGGTCCCGACGACCTTTATATCAAGGAGCTTTTAAGCCGTATTAACAGCGGCACAGTAGAGGAGGTTATCATGGCAACCAACCCCACAGTTGAGGGTGACGCCACCGCTATGTATATCTCCAGACTGTTAAAGCCCCTGGGTATTAAAACCACACGGCTCGCCTACGGAATTCCCGTTGGCGGCGACCTTGAATATGCCGACGAGGTAACTTTGGCTCGCGCTTTGGAAGGCAGGAGCATATTATGAGTAAGGGCGAAAATATTAAAACGGTTGCTAACAACAAAAAAGCATTCCACGACTACTTCGTAGAGGAGAAATACGAGGCCGGTATTGAGCTTTTCGGCACAGAGGTTAAGTCAATTCGCGCAGGCAAGCTCAATCTCAAGGATAGCTGGTGCTCCGTTGTTGAGGGTGAAATTTTCATAAACGGTATGCACGTTTCTCCCTACGAGCAAGGCAATATCTTTAACCGTGACCCCTTGAGAGTCAGGAAGCTCCTCATGCACAAGAGAGAGATAACTAAGCTCTTTTCCTTAGTGAAGCAGGACGGTTACTCCCTTATTCCCCTTTCCGTTTATTTTTCGGGAAGTAAGGTTAAGGTTGAAGTTGGATTATGTAAGGGCAAAAAGCTCTACGATAAACGTGCTGTTGCCGCAGAAAAATCTGCAAAGCGTACTATCGAAAGAGCGTTAAAAGAGCGTCAGCAATAATAAGAATATTTTTATATATGGAGGTAATACTATGTCAGGAGAAAATCACCGTGAAATGACCGTTGATGAACTTCCTGCAAAGTTTAGACCCATGAGCGCATGGAGCTACTTTTGGCACACAATCCTTTTCTCTATTCCCGTTGTGGGACTTGTTTTTCTTATCATCTTTGCAGTAGGCGGCACAGCCAACGTCAACAAGCGCAGCTTTGCACGTTCATACTTCTGTATATACATTGTTTTTGCAATAGTAGTGCTTATACTATTATTCACAGGCTCATTAGCTGCACTTTCGACTGCACTTTTTCATTAAAATCAGGCTCTGAATGAGCCTTTTCATGGGGGCGCAATGGTTTCGACGGGGACCACGGACCTCAGTAAGCGGGTAGCGGCGCACAACCGCTATAAAATGTGCAACCTTAAAAATAAACGACAACAATACTGTTCGTTTAGCAGCTTAAGCTGCTCGTCTGCCCAAGGAGTACCGCGGCCTTGGCTCAGGCGTCGATTAGCGGTAAAGGTGAACAGAGGAGCGCCTAGTACTTTGTCATCAATAATAGGCTGCCCTTTATGTAATCCGGTTTTCAGGAGTGCATAAAGGAAAGACTAAAATGATAACTACACCCGTAGAAAGCTGTGGCGAGTGATTTTCGGACAGGAGTTCGATTCTCCTCGCCTCCACCAAAGAATAACCGTCATTCTGATACAACGGAATGACGGTTATTTTATACCCAAAATCAATATTTAGAGAACTTTTGTGGAGAGGAATCTCTAAAATGACGATTTATTTCCATTTCAAATCGTTAAAAGGTGTTGTTTGTTCATTGCTTCGCTCATCAAAAAGTGGAACGGAGCGCCAAAAGAAGTCTCTATCGAAGACAAACTATTTGACCTGATGGTGAATCATC
>JAQXHW010000034.1 GCA_029007475.1 Oscillospiraceae bacterium
CCTTGGCAATTCTGTGCTTTCTCTGCGGATTCAGAAGTTTCGGATTACTGCGTTCCTCTTTCGTCATCGACAATACAATTGCCTCTGTTCTGGCAAGCTGCTTCTCATCGATCTGTCCGCTCAGATCTCCCATCTTGGCGCCCATGCCCGGAAGCATCCCCACAATGCTGGCAAGACCGCCCATTTTCTTCATCTGACGCATACTTTCCAGATAGTCGTCGAAGTCAAACTTCCCTTTCTTCATATGGGAAGCCATCTTCTTCTCTTTTTCCTCGTCAAACTCAGCCTGTGCTTTCTCGATCAGGGTAAGAATATCTCCCATGCCGAGAATCCGGTTCGCCATACGATCCGGATAGAACTGCTCCAGATCGGACAACTTCTCTCCCATACCTACATACAGAATCGGTTTGCCGGTCACCGCCTTTACCGACAGTGCTGCACCGCCTCGGGTATCGCCGTCCATCTTCGTCAGAATCACTCCATCTATTCCAACCTTGGAATCGAATTCCTGCGCCACATTCACCGCATCCTGACCTGTCATGGCATCCACCACCAGCAAAGACTGATGGACATCCAGATTGGCCTTAATATCCTGTAATTCTGCCATCATGTCCTCATCGATATGAAGGCGTCCGGCAGTATCCAGAATCACTACGTTATGTCCGTTTTTCTCCGCATAGGCTACCGCAGCGCGGGCGATATCCGTTACCCGCTTCTGGTCTCCCATGGTGAAAACTTCCACTTCCTGCTTCTCACCGTTTACCTGCAACTGTTTGATTGCCGCAGGACGGTAGATATCACAGGCAACCAAGAGGGGTCTGTGATTCTGAGCCTTCAGCATTTTTGCCAGCTTACCTGCGTGGGTAGTTTTACCTGATCCCTGAAGACCGCAGAGCATGATAATCGTAGGAGGCTTTGAGGAAAACTCGATTCTGGCGGATTCACCGCCCATTAGACTTACAAGCTCCTCGTTTACTATCTTAATAACCATCTGAGCAGGAGTAAGGCTTTCCATAACCTTTTCGCCTACTGCGCGGTCGGTAACATTCTGAGTAAATTCCTTAGCTACCTTGTAGTTTACGTCAGCCTCAAGAAGCGCCATACGCACCTCTCTCATAGCGGCTTTAACGTCGCTTTCGGAGAGCTTACCTTTATTTTTAAGGCGTTTGAATACGCCGGTAATTTTTTCGGAAAGGCTGTCAAAAGCCATTTGTTTACGCCTCCTGTTCGGTAATCTTATCAACCTCGTCAATTATAAGTCGGGCACAGATTTCAGGGTTTTTGCCGTGAGATAGACCTTCGGCAAGCTCACGAATTCGGGAAGCGCTCTCCCCTACCTGTTCAAACCTTTTGTAAAGCCCCAGCTTTTCTTCGTATTCATAAAGCTCAGCCTCGCTGCGTTTAACTAAATCCCTCACGCCCTGCCGGGTAATTCCCATAACCTCGGAAACCTCCGAGAGAGAAAGGTCGTCGTTATAATAGAGGGAAACAGCCTGATGCTGTTTTTCGCTAAGAAGCTGACCGTAAAAATCAAACAGCAGGGAGATTTCGATACTCTTATCCACGAAATCGACCTCCCAATCAGCAAGCTGTAAAGTTTTTTTCTTTACACCTCAGCAATTATACTCCCGTCACCTCGTTTTGTCAAGCGATTATCAAATTTTCAGCAGTATTTTTTTAGTTATTTTTTTAGTTTTTGAGAAACCTATCCTCCGAGTTATTGAAAATGTTGACTCGTATTATGGCAAATGTTGAAAACTCAGGGGTTTTTATCGGCAAAGTTCACAAAATTACTCTCAGTTTGCACAATTTTTGAAAAGATTGATGATTTTTCAATTTATCTATGATATAATACCATAGATAATATATGTATGGGAGAAATCAACTACGGAACGTACTATTAACATTGACAGAATGGAGCAGGCGGTGGCGCTTTTCGGCAGCTTCGACGAAAACATCAAGCTAATCGAAAAGGAGTATTCCGTTGCTGTTACAGGCAGAGAATCTGAGCTTAAAATCTCAGGCGACATAGAAAACGTGGACAAGGCAGGCAGGGTTATTGAGAGTCTGCTGCTTCTGATAAACCGAGGCGAGCCTCTTTCGGAGCAGAATATCCGCTACTGTATGTCCCTTGTTAACGAAGGCTCAAGTGAGAAAATCGAGTCCTTAGCAGGCGATTGCATCTGCATCACCTCAAAGGGTAAGCCCATAAAGCCCAAAACCCTGGGTCAGAAAAAATATTGCAACTGTATTGCGGAAAATACAATTACCATAGGCGTCGGTCCTGCAGGAACAGGTAAAACCTATCTGGCGGTTGCCATGGCAGTCACCGCCTTCAGGGCAAAACAGGTTAACCGAATCATACTTACACGTCCTGCCGTAGAAGCAGGCGAAAAATTAGGCTTCTTGCCAGGCGATTTACAGAGCAAGGTTGACCCCTATCTCAGACCGCTTTATGACGCTCTCTTTGATATGTTAGGCGCCGAAACCTACCAAAAATACGTTGAACGCGGAAATATAGAGGTTGCCCCTCTTGCCTACATGAGAGGCCGTACCCTTGACGACAGCTTCATCATTTTAGACGAGGCTCAAAACACCACCACCGAGCAAATGAAGATGTTTTTGACACGTTTGGGCTTCAACTCAAAAATGGTTATCACAGGCGATATAACTCAAATTGACTTACCAAACGGCGCTCGCTCCGGACTTAAAGAATGTATCAAAATCCTCAAAGGGATTGACGATATCGCAAGCTGCACCTTCAGCGAAAAAGATGTTGTAAGACACAGGCTTGTTCAGGATATTATTAAGGCATACGCAAAACTGGAAGAAAGCAGGAATAGATATGACAAAAGATAAGGTAAAGGTAATTATCACAAACAGACAGAAGGACGTTACAATCCCCACGGGATTGAGGCTCTTGGTTCGCCGCTGCTGTACCGCCGTGCTTCAGATGGAAAACTTCAAAGGATCTGCCGAGGTAAGCGTTTCCTTCGTAAATAATGCTCAGATTAAGGAGCTAAACGCTCAGTACAGAAACAAGGATATCGAAACCGACGTGCTCTCCTTTGTTATGAGTGAGGACGGCAAATACGACCTTGACCCCGTAACGGGAGCTCAGATATTAGGCGACGTTGTAATCTCTATGGAGAAAGCAGTTGAGCAGGCTGACATCTACGGTCACTCTCTGCAGCGTGAGGTAGGCTATCTTACCTGTCACAGCGTTCTCCACCTCTTAGGCTACGACCACGAGGACAACATGGAGAGGGTTCGTATGAGAGAAAAGGAAGAGGCAGTTATGGATATGTTAGGACTTCCCGCTTCCTCCAGCTACGTTATAGAGGATTAAAATGAAAGAGCTGAGAAGATTTAAGTATGCTCTCGAGGGAATTTTTACCGCTGTAAAAACCGAATCTCATTTTCGGTTTCATTTAGTGGCGGCCTTCTACGTTTTCCTCTTTGCATATTTAGGCGACTTCAGCATTACCGAGTGGTGCGTACTTCTTATAACCGTAGGCTCAGTTTTGGCTTTAGAGCTTGTAAACACAGCCTTTGAAAGTCTTTGCGACCTGTACTCGAAGGAGCAAAACCCACTAATAAAGCGGATTAAAGACATAGCAGCCGGTGCTGTGCTCATATTTGCCTTTTGCGCCGCCGCTGTTGCCGTTTTCCTTTTCCTCTCAACGGGAAAGCTCCAAAGCGGAATAATGCGGATTTACCAAAATCCCCTTTGGTTTATACCCTTGGGCTTGTCCGCAGCAGGCTCGGTAATATTCATTATATTTCCCAAAAAGAACAAACATAAATAAAAAACTCTCCGTCACACCGGTAAAGCTCGGTGTGACGTTGTAGATTATAGGGCTTATGTCCCGAAAGGAAAAATATGGACTATAAAGAACTTTCAGCTTTTATCACTATTGTCGGCAGACCCAATGTCGGTAAATCATCAATTCTCAACAGAATTTTGGGAGAGAAAATCGCCATTGTCACAAACAAACCCCAGACCACCCGCACAAGGATTATGGGAGTTTTGACCGAGGGTGAGTATCAGCTTGTCTTCACCGACACCCCCGGTATGCACAAGCCTCGCACAGCCTTGGGCAAATACATGGTCAAGAGCGTTACCGAATCAGTCAGCGGTGCCGACGGCGCACTCTTAGTTGTTGACGCTACCGAGGAAATCTCCGACACGGAGAGAAGTCTTTTAGAGAGAATCAATGCTCAGAAAATCCCCTGTGTGCTGGCTATCAACAAGATAGATATTGTAAAAGAAAAATCAGAGCTCATGAAACTCATCTTGGAGTACTCTCAGCTTTGCGATTTCTCCGCAGTAGTACCCGTGAGCGCTAAAAAAGGCGAGGGTATGGAGGAACTAAAAGACGAGCTCAAAAAGCTCTGTCAGGAGGGCGGTCACTTTTTCGATGCAGACACCCTCACCGACCAGCCTGAGAGACAGCTTGCCGCAGAACAGCTAAGAGAAAAACTTCTCCTGTTTCTCGACAAGGAAATCCCCCACGGCACAGCCGTCGTTATTGAAAAAATGAAGCAGAGGGAAAACGGAACTCTTGATATCGACGCCACAATCTACTGCGAGCGCGACTCTCACAAGGGAATTATAATAGGCAAGGGCGGCAGTATGCTGAAGAAAATCTCCTCAAAGGCAAGAGAGGACATGGAGAGCTTCTTTGAATGTAAGGTAAATCTTCAAACCTGGGTAAAGGTTAAGGAGGACTGGAGAAACCGCGACGGACTCCTTAAAAATTTCGGCTTCGACAGCTCGGATTTCGAGTGATTCTCCTTTGACATTTCCCGTAGCAAGACCGTAAAACAGAGATTTCTAAAAGGCTTCTTCTGTTAATTTTTAACATCTACAAATTACCCCCTATATCACCCCGAACGTAAGCTATACTTTTATTGCGGGGTGAAGCAAAATGAACGAACAAGACGCTTGGAAAGCATTTACATTAACAGGCAGCGTTTTTGACTACCTGAAGTACAAAAACATTGCGGAAAATAAAACCGAAACAAAAGAAAAAGAAAATGAAAACAAAAACACAGGGACTTGTACTCAAACAACAGAATATAGGTGAGCAGGATAAGTTAGTCACTGTTTTAACCTCAGATTTTGGGGTTGTGAGGGCCTTTGCACGAGGTGCTAAAAACATCAAAAGCTCAAAAAGCTCTGCAACGGATATTCTCTGCTTTTCCGAATTTTCAATTTACGAGAGCAGGGATAAATACATTATCGACGACGCTCAGGTTAAAGAGGTTTTCTTTTCCCTGCGCTCTGACGTTGAAAGGGTTGCTCTTGCACAGTATTTCTGCGAGTTAGCCTCAACGGTTTGCCCCGAGGGGCAAAGCGCTGAGGCTCAGCTTTCCCTGATTCTCAACGGACTATATCTTCTCTCAAAGGGAGAAAAGCCACAGGAGCTTATTAAAGCCTGCGTAGAGCTTAGGCTTCTCTCGCTCTCCGGCTATATGCCCGACCTTATAATGTGCCGAGAATGCGGAGAGTACACCGCTCCCCTTATGTACTTTGTCCTAAAGGGCGGCAAAATTATGTGCGAAAAGTGCTTTTCAAAAAAGCCTCAGAGCACGGCTATCCCCTTAGATGAAACCCTGCTTACCGCACTCAGACACATTGTTTTTTCCGAGGATAAAAAGGTTTTCGCCTTTAGTATTCCCGAAAAATCTCTCGCCCAGCTTTCATATATTACCGAAAGCTACGCTTTGGGAGTTCTTGAAAAAGACCTCAAAACCCTACATTTTTACAAAATCATAAAATCATAAGGTACATAAATATGAACAAACACCACAGAGCCTTAGAGCTTGACAAAATCTTAGAAATGCTCTCGAAAGAATGTGCCTGTGAGGACGCAAGAGCAAGAGCCCTTGAAATAACCCCTCTCTCAGGCAAATTCGAAATCGAGGAAACTCTCAAACAGACCGACGACGCCTTTATGCTCACCGGCCGCTTTGGCGCACCCTCACTCTCCGGAGTAAAAAATATGCAAAACGCCTTTCGCAGAGCCGAAGCAGGGGGTGCTTTAAGCGCCCGAGAGCTATTAGGTATCGGGGAGCTTTTGCGCATAACAAGGGGGGTAAGACAATGGAGAAGTCATTGTTCCTCGATTGAAACCTCTCTTGACCTGCTCTTCGAGAGACTTTACGAAAACAAGCACTTGGAGGAGAGAATTTCATCCTGCATTTTAAGCGAGGAGGAAATCGCAGACAACGCCTCCCCCACCCTCTACGATATTCGCCGCAAAATGAGAATTGCGGCTTCAAAGGCAAGAGAAACCCTTGATAAAATCATTCGCTCAAGCACCTACAAAAACTACCTGCAAGACGCAATAATTACCCAGAGAAGCGGTCGTTTTGTTGTTCCTGTTAAGGCCGAATGCAGAGGACAGGTTCCCGGACTTGTTCACGATACCTCCTCCTCGGGTGCTACCGTATTCATTGAGCCTATGGGAGTTGTGCAGGCGAACAACGATATTCGGGTTTTAGAGTCAAAGGAAGAAGCCGAAATCGAACGGATCCTCTTTGAGCTTTCTGCCGAAGCCGGGGGCTGTGCCGACTCCGCCTCAGAGAGCTTCGAAGCCTTGGTTGAGCTTTCACTTATTTTTGCAAAGGCAAGTCTGGCTTACAAAATGAAAGCCACCATGCCGATTATCAATACCGAGGGCAGAATTAACTTAAAAAATGCCCGGCATCCCTTACTTAATCCCAAAACCGCAGTGCCTACTGATATTAATTTAGGAATTAATTTTGACACCTTAGTCATAACAGGCCCTAACACAGGCGGCAAGACTGTATCTCTCAAGACCATAGGACTTCTCACCCTTATGGCTATGTGCGGACTTCTTATCCCTGCCGACGAGAAAAGCGAGCTTTCGGTATTCTCAAGAGTTTTGGTCGATATAGGCGACGAGCAGAGTATCGAGCAGTCCCTGTCAACCTTCTCTGCTCACATGACAAATATCGTTTCAATTCTAAAGGAAGCCAACCGCTCAAGCCTTGTGCTTATTGACGAGCTGGGCGCTGGCACCGACCCTGTTGAGGGTGCGGCGCTTGCAGTATCCATCTTAGAAAAGCTGCGCTCAAAAGGAGCGAAAATTGCTTCCACAACCCACTACGCAGAGCTAAAGGAATTCGCCCTTAAAACAGAGGGAGTAGAAAACGGCTGCTGTGAATTTGACGTAGCGTCACTAAGACCTACCTACAAGCTGCTTATAGGTGTGCCCGGCCGCTCCAATGCCTTTGCAATCTCAAAAAGACTGGGCATTGACGACAGCATCGTAGACAGAGCCCAGGAGTTAGTTTCCTCAGAAAGCAGACAGTTTGAGGACGTTGTGGAAACTCTGGACTCTCGCCGTCAAGAGCTTGACGAGGAGCTGAAAAAAGCGAGAGAAGCCACCCTAAAAGCAGCAGCAGAAAAGAAAAAGTCCGAAGAAATCGCCGCGAAGGCTGAGGAAAAAGCTCAGAGAGAAATCGAAAAAGCGCGCCACGAGGCAAGTCTGCTTTTAGCGCGCACAAAGGCTCAGGCAGACGCACTCATAAACGAGCTTGAGGATATGAAGAAAGCAAAAACTCTCACCGCAGATGACAAGTCAAAGCTGCGAAAATCCATTAAGGAAATGGAGGAGGGTGCCGACCCCATTCGCGAGAGAGAAAGAGAGGAATATACTCTCCCCCGACCTCTGAGAGCAGGCGACACCGTGCTTCTCCTCGATATAGATAAAAAAGCAACCGTCCTTGAAACTCCCGCAAAAAATTCCAGCTCAGTATTTGTGCAGGCAGGAATAATCAAAACAAGAACTAATATCAAGAATATTAAGCTCCTCGAAAACGACAAGGTAAGTCTTGGCGGAAAACCAATAAGGAGTACCGGCAGAGTAAGTAAGATCGATACCCGACCAGTCACCGAAATCGACGTGCGCGGCTACACAGCCGACGAGGCGATTATGACAGTTGACAGAGCTATCGACACCGCCGTACTCACAAACGTCCACATGATGACCGTTATTCACGGCAAGGGCACAGGAGTGCTGAGAAAAGAAATCCACGCATTCCTCAGGCACCACAAGGCGGTAAAGAGCTTCCGCTTAGGTGCTTTCGGCGAGGGCGAAGCCGGAGTTACCATTATCGAGTTTAAGTGATTTATGTAAAAAATGCTTCCTTTTTCGGAAGCATTTTTTCGTCTCACAAAAGTGAAAGCAAGTCCGCCGTACTCACGTTTTCGTGGAGCGACAAATTTATTGACAGCGAGAGCAAATGAGCAGCTCTTTCTATTAGCAGGTCAATCTCCTTTGGGGTCACCACCATTGTTCTGCCCCTTGGAGTAACCTTTTCTTCAAGCTCCTTTGCCCCTTTTTCGTCCTCGGGACTTACAAGATCTCCTACCAAGGTGAGCGCATCCACAACCGTAGGAATACCGATGGCGATTACAGGAACTCCTAAGGTTTCCTCTGAGAGCTTTGTGCGGTGATTTCCCACCCCAGCTCCGGGAGATATTCCCGTGTCGGAAATCTGCAAGGTACAACCTAACCTCTCAAGCCGTCTTGAAGCCAAAGCGTCCACAACCACCACCGCCGTGGGGCGTATTCTTCTCACAACGCTGAGTATCAGTTCTCCGGTTTCAATTCCCGTCTGTCCCGTTACTCCCGGCTCTAAAACAGACACAGGCCGTAAAATGTCAAGTCCCGTTGCTCTTGCCACCTCACCGCTTATGTGTCTTGTTGCCAAGACTCTTTTCGACACCTTAGGGCCCAAGGCGTCGGGGGTTATGTTTACATTTCCCAAACCTACAACCATTACCATTCCGTTTACGGGGAGAAGCCGTCTTATCTCCTCGGCAATCACAGGAAGTCTCTCGTCGGTGTCCCTGATGTTGTCCGTTAAGGCAGGCAGGCTCACCGTAACATAATGTCCTGCTTCCTTTCCCATAAGCTGTCCTGCCCGCTTTGTTTTAACATGCAGCCGCTCAATGAGGAGACCTGCTTTCTCTTCCCTCACATAGTCCACATCTTTTAGCTCCTCAGAGCGTTCTTCGTGCGCCTCAATGGCAAGGTCTGTTCTCAGCTGCACATTCTCACCCCAAAATTTATTATATACTTTATTATTGTTTTATTTATGATAAATATTCTTTACAAAAAAATTGGTATATGTTATACTAATTCTGTAAGAATACACAAAAAGCATCTAAGGAACTTCAAAATGAAACTTCAAAAAATTTTGCTGTCTGTTATTCTCACAATACTCTTGGCTTTCGGAGCAAGCCTCAGTGTTTCCTCCGCTGAAGTCGGTTTTGTCGAAATAGGTGCGCAGACAGGAATTTTGCCCTTAGAATCTAACAAGAGCTCTCAATACGAAACTCCCACCTCCTACGAAATATTACCCTCTAAATACAGCTCACACGGCCTTGGATTTACCACTCCCGTAAGGCAGCAGCACTCAAGCACCTGTTGGGCTTTCGGCACACTCTCAACCTTTGAGACTCTGCTTCTCAAAAACGGCGAAAACGTAGGTCACTTTGCTCCCGAGCACGTTAATTTCTGGGGCTCAAGGCGCGAGGATGGCACAGGCTGGCAGAGAGACTCTGAAGATGGCGGATATGCCTACATTCCGTTGGGCTATCTGACGAGCTGGACAGGACCCATTAACGAAAACGACTTCCCCGAGGGAAAGAACACAAAAGAGGATTATTACAGCTTTACTAAATCCCCCGACTTCGGTCTCACCGAGGCGATTTACTTTAATCAAGAGGCAGAACTCAATACCGTTAAGTCCCTTATTTACCGCTACGGCTCCGTGGTCGGCAGCTTCAACGCAGATATTGAAAACTACCTCAGCGGCTCTATCTACTTCTACTGCGGCGACTCTACCCTTTCACCCTCAGAGCTTAACGGACACTGCGTAAGCGTTGTAGGCTGGGATGATAACTTCCAAAAAGAGCGCTTCTCCGAGAGTAAATCGGGAACTCCCAAAAATGACGGCGCATGGCTTATTAAAAACAGCTGGAGCGAGTATGCCGGCGACAAGGGATACTTTTGGATTTCCTACGAGGATGTATGGCTTTTCCATAAAATTTTCGGACCCAGCTATGCTCTTTCGGGCTACATGGAGTTAAACGATAATGTTAAGCTCTACCAAAACGAGGTTGACGGCGCAACCTATGAATTCTCCTGTTTTACCTATACAAATATGCTTTTCTCAAATATAACCTATATGAACGTATTTGACTTCACCGAAGAGGACAGAAACCTCGATAAGGTTATCTTTGAGAGCACAGCCGTTGGCGCTGATTACACGGTTTATTACATTCCCTTTGAAGCAACAAAGCCCACCGCCGATATAGCTTCCTGGGAAAAGCTGTACGAGGGTACCGTAAGCTACTCAGGCTATATCTGTGCGGATATTGAGGATGTCAGTCTCCCCACAGGAAAGGGCGCTATCGGAATACTTATCAGCAACGAAAGAGTAAACAAGGAAGCAGGCGAAACCGCAGTAGATAACTCAATCGGCTGTGCCGAATGGTTACCCTCCGGCAACGATTATATCTTCCTGCCTCAAGCTGACTACGGTATGAGTTACTATATGGATATGGATAGAAAGCACCCCGAAGTTAATGATGTTATGGATTTCTACAATAACCAGTACGGCGACGAAATCGGCGGTACCTTCGTAATTAAGGCTGTGACAAGCAATAACGTTACTCCACCAAGCACCTCTGTCCCACAGACTACCGCTCCTGATACAACCCCGGCCGCCGGCTCAGTCTTCGTCTACAAATCAGGTGACAGCAATCGGGACGGTCTGGTTAACGTAAAGGATGCCACCAATATTCAGAAGGCCGCCGCTAAGATTCTCAATCTAAATAAACTTGAGGGTATTGCAAGCGATGTAAATGCTGACGGCAAGGTAAACGTACTTGACTCTACGATAATACAAAAATACAGTACGGGAATATATGTAAAATTTGATGTAAACGCAGAATTCACCGTAACAATCGAATAAGCAAAATGCAATTTATATAAAAGGAAATCCCACTCGGTTTTTAGCCAAGTGGGACATTTTTTTGCTCTTTCGAGTATTGCTCTATTATCTTACGCAGCCTACTGTTCTGGGGTAGAGAATAACGTCGCGGATATTTGAAATACCTGTTACATACATGATAATTCTTTCGAAACCTAAGCCGAAGCCGCTGTGAGGTACTGAACCGAACCTGCGAAGGTCAAGATAATCGGCGTAATCCTCCTCGTTCATACCGCGCTTTTTCATAGCGTCAAGGAGCTTCTCAAGGTCAGCCTCGCGCTCTGAGCAGCCGATAATTTCGCCTACTCCGGGAACAAGCAAATCAGTAGCGGCAACTGTCTTGCCGTCGGGGTTTTGCTTCATGTAGAAGGACTTAATTTCCATAGGATAGTTGGTAACAAATACGGGCTTCTTAAAGACTTCCTCGGTAATGTATCTCTCATGCTCGGTCTGCAAATCACAGCCCCATTCAACAGGATACACAAACTCCTTGCCGCTCTCTTTGAGGATTTCGATAGCCTTGGTATAATCAAGAACCTCAAAATCTTCTGAAATAATGGCATTAAGTTTATCAAGAAGGCCCTTTTCAAAGTGCTGGTCAAAGAATTGAAGCTCTGAAGGACACTTATCCATTACCTCTTTAATTATGGTCTTAATCATATCCTCTGCGATTTCAATAATATCCGAGAGGTCTGCAAAAGCAACTTCAGGCTCAACGTGCCAAAACTCGGCAACGTGACGGGGGGTATTACTGTTCTCGGCTCTGAATGAGGGGCCGAAGGTGTAAATCTTTCCGAAAGC
>JAQXHW010000035.1 GCA_029007475.1 Oscillospiraceae bacterium
CACATCTACACCGAAGCTCTTCAGAGTATCAATCAGCTTCTTTGCGTTGCCCTGAAGCTCACGCATTGCCTCCTCGTCGTTTCCGCTGAAGGTATGTCTTAATAGCTTTATGGGAGGATAGGTATAACGAGCGGAAGATTGCTTTTCAGCGTTCTTCACTTCATTACCGATAGCTTCGGCCTCCTTATCAACATCCACAGGCACCTCGTTGGGATTGACCTTAACGGTTTCCGGGTCAGGCTGTTTTGCGCCGTCGGCCATGCGCTCCGACTCCTTACCTCTGGAAATCTCACGAGCCATTATTGTTGCCTTTGACGCGTCTCCGGTATAGCCTTCATTGGCAATAAGGATTGAATTTATAAGTTTATCCGAGGAGCTTACATCTGATGCCGGAGCATTATCCTCGTCAGCAATAACATCATCGGGGACAGCACCCTTTTTCTTTTTATCCTGGGAAATAGGAATGTCGATACGCTGTGATGAATATTTCCTCTTATCCTTTTCGGGAATTTCAGAGATAACCTCGCCTGTTTCAGGATCTACCTCAGGCTCTCGCTCCTTTTTTCTTCTAAGCGACGCCATTCTCTTTTTAGCAACACTCGCAATGTCCACAAGGGAAATTCCCGTAAGAAGCAACAAAGCCGCAACAAGGAAAACAATAACCAAAAAGGCAGGTAGGAAGGTGCCTCCGCAGAGCATTACCAAGGGGTAACCTATCAGGCAGCTTATAATTCCTCCGCCGATACCGTCAGCTGTAACGAAGGAATCCATATACATAACACCCATAGATTCAAAGAAGCCGACAGTCTTGTGGTCGCCGTCCTTAAAGATAAAGAACAGAGCAGAAAAAAGCAGAATAACCAAGGTTCCCAAAAGCACCTTTGCGGCAGGGCGAGCAATTATCTTTTCCTTAGCGGTCATAATTGCAAGGTAGCCTAAAAGGAAGGGAATTAGAATAAAGCCTACGCCGAAAACGCCGTAGAAAAAGCCTCTTATAGTCTCCCAGAAAACTGCTCCCGGGAAAATCGCAAGTGCCAGGAGAATTACGGCACAGAGCAAAAGCAGAATTGCTTTAGTCTGAGGATTCATGCCATCTTTTTTCTCCTGCTTAGGTTTTGTCTTGCTTTTAGTATTCTTTTTTGCAGGAGAGCCTTTTGATGCGGCTCTTTTTCCGGTTGCCTTTTTAGTAGCCAAGGTCTTTCCTCCGTTTTGAAATTCCTTAATAATCAATAGAAAGTAACTACATTACCGGTTACTTTTTCGATTATGCTTACGATGATAACTGCTGCGCCTGCAAGGGCGGTATAGATTACAAAAACATAGGTTTTGTCAGTTTTAAGAAGCCACTTAAAGAGTGCGATTGAAAGATAACCAACAACAGCGGCGGCGGCAACGCCTAATAAAACTGCACCCCAGTTGATATTAGAGAGCGCGTTTGCTTCAATCACGTCCTTAAACTCAAGTACGGCGGCGGCAAGTATTGAGGGAATTGCCAAAACAAAGGTATAGTCGAGGGCTTTCTGCTTGCTTATTCCTCTTGCCTGACCGGCGGCAAGAGTTGAGCCTGAGCGGGAAAGTCCGGGAAAAATAGCGGCAAACGCCTGAGTTACACCTACAACTAAAGCGTCAGCTACTGTGTATCTCTCCTTCTTCTTAACCTTACCGGCGGCGATAAGACTTCTTCTGCGCTTATCGAGGATAATACCTGTAAGGAGTAAAAGCGAGGTAGCCAAAAGCGCGATACCTGTTACAAAGAAAAACTTAGGGTCGCTTGAAAAAATATCGGCTAAATCCTTAACCTTCATACCGTTTCCTATGGGTACGAAAAGCAGGAAAAGCGGTACAAGTCCGATAACAAGCATCACAAGTAAATTTCGGTCGTAATCCATGTTTTTCCAGCTGAATTTTCCTCTGAAAATATCGCCTACCATTGAGACAAGGGCTTTGAAAAGGCGGATAATCAGCTTGTGATAGAAAACGCAAACGGAAACCAAGGTGCCTAAATGGAGCATAACATTTAGGAAAAGGTTGCTCTCGGTATAACCGAAAAGATGCTGAAGAATGTTAAGATGTCCGCTTGAGGAAACAGGCAGAAACTCGGTAAGTCCCTGAACAATTCCCTGAATTAAATATTCTATGTATTCCATAATACCCTCCTGAGTATAGAGTTACTGAGTATATGTAAACGGAGGATTTCCTCCGCTGTTACCGGTTTTCCACCATTTCGTAGAGAGCCTCAAGAGCATCGGAAAGACTTCCGACTCTGTCGATTAGTCCCTCGTCCACGGCTTCCTGACCCTCTAAGATAGTTCCGATATCCATTACAAGCTCGCCGGTATTTAGCACAAGCTCATTATACCTCTCCTTTGTGATATTGGAATTATCTGAGACAAAGGTAGTAATCCTGTCCTGCATTTTGCGAAAATACTCGAAGGTCTGAGGAGCGCCTACGGTAAGGCCTGTTGTTCGTACAGGATGAACCGTCATGGACGCACTCTTTGCGATAAAGCTCAGCCTTGAGGAAACTGCTAAGGGGATTCCGATAGAGTGACCGCCGCCTAATACTATTGAGACAACCGGTTTTCTCATACCTGCGATAACCTCGGCAATGGCAAGACCCGCTTCCACATCTCCCCCACAGGTGTTGAGAAGTATCAGAAGTCCCGAAATTCGCTCGTCCTCCTCAACGGAAACAAGCTGAGGGATAACGTGCTCGTACTTAGTGGCTTTACTTCCCTGAGGCAGAAGGTAATGACCCTCAATCTGACCTACGATAGTAAGGCAGTGGATAATCTTTCCCCTGCGGTTTACAAGGACTGAGCCTGTTTCGTTAATCTGCTCAGTATGAGCTTCGTTTATCGGGCTGTCGCTCTCGATAGAGCCTGAATCCTCCGAGGGATTTTTAACAAAAGAGTCATTTTCGTTTTTGTTATTTTCTTTATTTTTACTGCTCATTATATGCACCTCGGTATAGTTTTTACCGAAAGCGCTATATAATGTATATAATTACATTTTATTATACCATTACTAAGTTAATACTTCAAGAATTTTATATATTTCTTTTATAATTCTTATCGAGAATATTACTCCTCATTTTTGTGGTATTCTACTGCATAGAGCGGTGTGATACACCGCCCAATAAGGAGTGTTTTATTTAGTAATGAACATAATCGTCACATATTCAATTATTATTTTCTTACTCATTTTGGTTTCCTCTTTCTGTTCCTGTGCAGAGACCGCCTTCTCCTGTGCAAGCACAATAAGGCTCAAAAGATGGGCGGATGAGGGAAACAAAAAAGCAAAACGGGCACTGAAGATTGCGGAGGATTTTGATAAAACTCTAACGGCAATTCTCATTCTCAACAATATCGTAAACTTGGGCTGTTCGGCTTTAGCGACGGTCCTCTGCATAGAGCTTTTCGGCGACTACGGCGCCGCGGTTGCAACCGGCGGCACCACACTTTTGGTACTCACCTTCGGAGAAATTATCCCAAAATGCTTCGGCAAGGAAAAAGCCGACCGCATAGCAGTAGCCTTTGCGCTTCCACTTAAAATAATAATCATCATTCTCATTCCCTTCATTCATCTGTTCATATACGTCAAAAGATTCGCACTTTTTGTTTTCCGCATTAAGTCCGACGAATCGGTAGTTACCGAGGATGAGCTGAAATACATTGTTGAAAGCATTGAGGAGCAAGGCGTTTTAGAACAGCAGGAAAGCGAAATGGTACGCTCGGTGCTCGACTTTGACGAAACCTCGGTGGAGGAAATCCTCACTCCCCGGGTTGACGTTGCCGGAATTGATATTGACAGTACTCCCGAGGAAATTCTCAGTATAATTAAAACTCAGAGATACTCCCGTATCCCCGTTTATGAGGAGAGCATCGACAATATTGTTGGCATTCTTCACACTTGGGATTACCTTGAGGCAATAGCCTCGGGCAAAAAGCCTGTTCTCAAAAATCTGATTACCCCTCCGTATTTTATTTTCAAAACTCAGAATCTCTCCTCTGTGCTCTCCGAATTCAGACGTAAGAAGCTCCACATAGCTATCGTTACCGATGAATACGGCGGCACACTCGGTATCGTTACCATGGAGGACCTTTTGGAGGAAATCGTCGGCGAAATCTGGGACGAGGACGAAGAGATAGAAAATAACTGTCAGAAGCTCTACGAAAACTGTTACAGAGTATCGGGAGATATGGAGCTTTCTGAGCTATTCAGACTCTTTGACATACGCGTTACCGATGAGGAAACCGACAGTAACACCGTAGGCGGCTTTATTTTTGAGAGCCTTGGCGCTATTGCAAAAAGCGGTGATTCCTTCTTCTATCGCGGTCTTAAAATCACCGTTGAAAGCGTTACCGACAGGCGCGTTGATTTCGCCACCGTAAAGCTTCAAGACGAAGAAAAGTAACTGCAAATACCCTCAAAAGAAAATGCAGTTACTCGGTAGAACCATAAAATAAAAGAGGTGCTGTGAAAACGCAGCACCTCAAAATTTTGCCGTAAAAAAGCTGTGCTGTCAAAAGACAACACAGCTTTGATTTTGTGGTATAAAGATTAATAGTTCTCAGCCTTAATCTTGAAGTAAGCCTGGGGATGGAAGCATACGGGGCAAACCTCGGGAGCCTCTGTGCCGACAACAATGTGACCGCAGTTGGAGCATTCCCAAATAACGATGCTGCCCTTCTTGAATACCTCGCCCTCGGTGAGATTTGCGAGCAACTTGCGATAACGCTCCTCGTGAGCCTTCTCAATCTTTGCTACACCCTCGAACTGCTTTGCGATATCCTCAAAGCCTTCCTCTCTTGCTTCCTTAGCAAAGGTAGCGTACATATCGGTCCACTCGTAGTTTTCGCCGTCGGCTGCTGCTGCTAAGTTCTGAGCAGTTGTGCCGATGCCGCCAAGATGCTTGAACCAGAGCTTTGCGTGCTCTTTCTCGTTTGCTGCGGTTTCCTCGAAAAGCTGAGCTATCTGAACATAGCCCTCCTTACGAGCCTTAGAAGCAAAATATGTGTACTTGTTTCTTGCCTGAGACTCACCGGCAAAAGCTGCCTGAAGGTTAGCCTCAGTCTTTGTGCCTTTAAGATTCATAGTTAACACCTCTTAGAAAAAATTATAAATCAATAATGATTACTGAATTTATATTATTTATTATATTACAGTTCCATCAATTTGTCAAGAACTTCTTGCTTAGTATAAAGGGTATTTATAAGCTCTAACATAGCATTTGCGGAAAGGTAAGTGGGAAGAGACAAACTCTCAAGAAGCTTTACTCTAAGTATTGCCGAGTTATCTCTTCCGGAGAGTCCCATTTCAAATAAATCTGTTTTCGTTATAGGCTCTCTTTTTACAGTCTCGCCCTCTCCCTCTATTGTTGCGCCCGAACGAAGCAGTGCTTCCTTTAAGACCTCATGGGAAAGCCCCTCTACGCCTAAAAGATTCTCCTTAGAGGGAGAGGCTTTTCGTTTTTCCTTACCCTCAACACAGGGAATATAACAATGCTTTATTTCGCCCTGAGTTATAATTCCTCTTAGGAAATTTCTAATAACTCCGCCTGCACCGTCGGAATCCGTCATTACCAGAATTCCTCGCTCCTTTGAAAGCTCTCTGATAAGCCTTTGCTTCTCTTTATCCTTAAAAACTCTAAAGCCTGAGGTTGTAATTATAGGAGCGTCTATAAACTCGGAAAGTCTCTGCTTATCGTACTTGCCCTCAACGATTATAGCTTCTTTGACTTTTAGCATTTCAACTCTCCCTCCTTGATATTATTGAGAGTTGAGCTATGAGCCTTTCAAGCGCCGCCTCCTCGTTCATGCCGACAGAATTGAGCTTTTCACTCAAATCGGCGATTGTGCCGATGCTCTCTCTTAAGGCATTGGTGGAAAGTCTCTCGGACTTTTTCTGAGCCTTTGATAGCACCCAAGCGCGACCTGCGTACTTAAAGAAATCTGCGGTTTCCTTTATATTGCCCCCGGACTCAAGGGTAACTCTCGCCCTGTAAAGGTCAACGTAGGAAAATCCCAAAATTCTCAGGATATCACGTGGGTCCTCACGATTTTGAAAAAGGCTGTGAAGCTCTCTGTACGCTTTATCAATATTGCCGTAGATAACGTCATCAACTAAGTCGTAGACCTTAGCCTCCAGCTTCTTAGTTACAACCTTGTCAACCATTTCAAGGGTTATTTCATCATTATCTCCTGCATAAGCCACAGCCTTGCGAAGCTCGAGGTTTAAGGTACTCAAATCCGTGCCGCAGTAGAAAATCATTTTAGAAGCAACGGGCAGGGAAATCTTCTTGTCCATCTTATCCGCCCAAGCCGCAATCTGGTGTTCCAAAGCGGTGGCGGAACGCATATTGATTTCAACTACAACGCCGATTTTATCCACAGTATTCAGGAAGGTTTTGAAGCTGACTTTTTTCCCTGTTTCGCTGTTCTTTTCATCCTTTTCCTTTGTGGGATAGGAGAATATTAGCACCGTGCTTGCAGGGGTGGACTTCACTACGGAAACAAGGCTGTCATATTCATCCTTTGAGAGCTTTGAAAGGCTGTAATCTTTAACCAAAACGCAGTTATACTCAGTCATGAAAGGCACAGAGCCTACCGCCGCAGAGAGATTATTAAGGTCAAAAGAGGTCTCAAACTCATGAAAAGAAAACTCAGGGGGATTCTCCCCTACCGCCGCCTTGACAAGCTCCCTTGTGTAATGCTTCACAAGATACTTCTCGTCACCGTAGATTATATATATATTATTTAGCTTTTTTGAGGAAATATGCTTCTTAAAGTCTTTTTCTTGCAGAATTGCCATAATTCACCGTCCCCTATTTTCTAATTTATATCATACACTATATTACTGTCTAAAACAACCTTTTGGGCAATTCCTGCGGCAATATTTGCCGTTGCCTCACCCATGTAGTCCTCACCTACAACAACTAAGGTTTCGCAGGAAAGCAAGCCCATATTCTTAATAACAGATTCCGTTACGACAATCTTTGGATTTCTGAATTCTTCAGGAATATCTAAGCAATTACCGATTTCAGGCAGTATAAGTACCGAGGTATTGTCAGCCACTATGTATTCGTAAAGGCTGTCATCTTCGGCAAAAACATATACCTCAGCTTTATCCCAAAGGGAAATACGGTAGTTCTCATCAAAGGAAATAATCGCCTTATTCTCAAGGGAAGCCGGCATTTCATTATCTTTATTATCATATCTTAAAACCGTATTGTAGTCAAACTCCGTCAAAACCTTTGACAGGTAGCTGTCTGAAGCCCAGTCTCCGCAGGAGATAATAATATTACTGTCGGAATCAGGTAATTTCTGAATCTCCTCCAAGAGTCGATGAGCTTTTCTCACACTTCCGTCCAAGGATAAAATACAGTGTCCCGAAGCGCTCTCCAAAATTACCGATTTGCCGCCTGTATCGGGTATTCTCAGGGTAAGCACATCCTCATGAGTCAGCTTGTAGACTCCCGCTGAGGAAGTGAGCATAAACAAGGACAGGAATACCGTCAGAATATAACCTCTCCTCTTTCCTATGGCAATCGCTGCACCTATCAGAATCATGGTAAAGCCAATCCACAGGGTAAAATAGATTTCGTCGGTACGAATATAGGAGTAAGGAATTGAGGAAAACAAGCGGCAAACCCAAATAATGAAATGGTAAAGCGATTCTAACAGAAAGGCGCAGATATCCACAAACAAAGCCAAAAAGCCTACATAATGAAAGACCGCGCATATTGCCGATAAAACCAAAGCAAATGCCATTATGGGAACTACCAAAATATTTACAAACACAGCTATTGTGCTAAATCCCCCAAACACCAAAGCCGACACAGGCAGAGTCATAAGCGATGCACTCAAAGAGGTAAAGAAGGTTGTCAGTATAACTTTCAGTATTGCCTTTACAGGCTTTACGCGGCACAGTTTATATGCCGAGAGCTTTGAGTCCACCGGCTTATACATTCTATCTGAGAGAGTTACTATTCCCAAGGTAGAAAGCAAGGATAACTGAAAGCCCACATCCGCGGCGGCATAAGGATTCGGCAAAATAATTATCAAGGCGGCAAGTCCTAAGGAATTAAGGGAATCTGCACGACGCCTGAACATTCCTCCTAAAGCAATAACAAGCTGCACAATCATCGCCCTTACCATCGAGTAACCGAAGCCGGTCATAGCTCCGAAGAACAGAACAGCAATAATTATGCAGGCTGACGAAATATAGCGATTCCTAACAAATCTCTTTGAAACCTTTGAGATAAGAGCGGCAATTATGGAGAGATGCAAGCCCGAAACTACTACAATATGGGATATTCCGCAGTTTCTGAAAAGAGTGTTTACTTCGTTTTCCAGATTGTATCGGTTACCTAAAAGAAGTGCAGAAGCAAAGTTTGCGGTTTCTAAATCCAGCTCCATGTAAAGTGCATTTTCCAAATCAATATTAAGCTCCGATATACCGCTCAAAAGCGGTTTATTCTCAGGAGAATTAACCTCTATCCGGGAATCCTCAAAGACATAGGCGGTGAACTTAATATCTTCGGCTAAGTACGAGGTGCGTCGAGCTGCAAAAAGCTGTGAGTCAAAGGATATCTCATCATACAGCGAACTGAAAAACGGCTCACTGGACATTATCAGACCGCCGGCACCCACCGTCTCTGAGTCAATGCTCTTAATCTCTGCTTCACAGCAGTAGTATCCGCCGCTGAAATACATTCGTGACTTCTGTGTTACGGTAACCCTGCCCTCTCTTTCGTTAAACCTTTCCTGTACCGGCGTAACAAAAAATGCAGTATAGGAAACAAGCCAAAGACAACAGAGGATTCCCGCCATAAACGCCACAGGCAGAGTCTTTTCACGTCGGGTTTTCGGGATAATCAGGCTCGCTATCAGAAAACCTGAGAAAAGAAAAAGCATAATCCACATGAAAAGCTCGCCGAAATAAAAAACGGCTGCAAGCACAAAAAAGCATACAAAGCCTAAAAGTGCCAACAACCGTTTCATAAAATCACCCTAAATTCAATCAGTTCATATTACCGGAAAGCTGTTCTCCGCCTAAGAGATGAAAGTGAATATGGAACACAGACTGTGCGCCCTTTGCACCGCAGTTATTAACTATACGGTAACCGTCCTCTGTGCCGCAAAGCTTTGCTATCTCGGGAATTTTTGAGAAGATGTATCCCACGATTTCACAGTTTTCCGGAGTAATATCGTTTGCACAGCTTAAAATGTGCTCCTTTGGGATAATTACAACGTGTACCTTAGCCTGAGGAGCTATATCCTTGAAGGCTAAGATTTTTTCGTCCTCGTATACTTTTGTGGAGGGAATATCCCCTGCCACGATTTTACAAAATAAGCAATCCATAGTTATGCCGCCTTTTCTTTCTTTTTTGCTGAGATTTTCTTTTCCTCACCGCGGATTAGTCTGCCGATATTTGAGCGGTGCATAAAGATAACGAAAGCACCTATCAGGAACATAATCACGGTTGTAGCAATAACAAAGCCTATGCCGATAGGGTCATTAGTTGCCTCGGTAGGCTTCATAATAGCAAAGAATGTGAGGAAAAAGTTTGAAATGGGAAGTGCCAAGCAAGCTGAGATTGAGCTGATTGACACGATTTTTGTAATTATTAACACCAAAAGATATACGCCTAAGTTGATAACCAACATCCAGGGGAACGGGTCAAGCATAATTGCCATACCTGCCACGGTGGTAACGCCCTTGCCGCCTTTGAAGCCGAAGAATATGGGGAAACAATGACCTAAGACGCAGAATGCACCTGCCATGTACTTTGCGATTGTGAGATATGTGTACTGGGTGTTGGGAGAAAGTGCGTCGATAGCCTCTCTGTCAAAGGGTACAGCCTGAATAAGCAAAATTGTAATTACCATTGCAAGCACGCCCTTTAAGCAGTCAAACACAAGGGTAAAGATTGCAGGTACCACGCCTACTGAGCGAAGCACATTGGTAAAGCCAGCGTTGCCGGAGCCCATTGTACGGACATCCTGCTTATTTGCCGCCATTTTAGAAAAGATTACCGCGAAGCTCAAGGAGCCTAAAAGGTAGGCTACTACAACGGCAACTAAAACTCGCCACCAGTAAATTGCTATAAATTCCATCATTGGTCTTTATCTCCTCTCTCTCGTACGACTATGCGTACCGGTGTACCCTCTAAGCCGAAGGTTTCTCTTATGCGATTTTCCAAGTATCGCTGATATGAAAAATGGAAAAGCTCCGCATTATTACAGAAGAAAACGAATGTAGGAGGCTTTGTAGAGGGCTGGGTAACGTAGTAAATCTTTAAGCGTCTGCCCTTGTCTGAAGGCGGCTGAACCCTCACGGTAGCCTCTGCCAAAAGCTCGTTGAGTACGCCTGTGCGTATGCGCATGGCATTGGTATTGGCAACGTATTTAATAAGCTCAAAGAGCCTGTCGATTCTCTGACCTGTTTTTGCCGAAATAAAAAGATTGGGTGCATAGGACATAAAGCCGAATTCCAAATCAAGATTCTTTCGAAATTCCTGCATGGTCTTGTCGTCCTTCTCAATGGCATCCCACTTATTGACAGCGATAATACAGCCTTTTCCCGCCTCATGAGCCATACCGGCGATTTTAGTATCCTGCTCGGTAGGTCCTTCCTCGGCGTCAATCATAATAACGCAAACATCACAGCGTTCAATAGCCATTTTCGCACGAATAATGCTGTACTTTTCGATGGCATTGTCAACCTTATTTTTACGTCTGATACCTGCTGTGTCAATAAATATAAACTTGCCGTGGGAATTTTCTACGGCTGTGTCGATACTGTCACGGGTTGTACCTGCGATATCGGAAACAATACTTCTCTCCTGACCTGTTACTCGGTTAATAAGAGAGGATTTTCCAACATTGGGTTTGCCTATAACAGCAACAGAGATAACCTCGGATTCCTCCTCCTCAAAATCGCTTTCGGGAATTAGGGCAAATACCGCATCTAAGAGGTCTCCGGTACCATGGCCGTGAACTGAGGAAACCTGAATAGGCTCACCGAGCCCTAAATTATAAAACTCATAAAAATCCGGGTCGGGGTCGCCTATCCTGTCGCATTTATTCACACAAAGCACAACAGGCTTTCCGCTCTTTTGGAGCATTTGA
Source organism: Oscillospiraceae bacterium (assembly GCA_029007475.1). Classification (GTDB taxonomy): domain Bacteria; phylum Bacillota; class Clostridia; order Oscillospirales; family Acutalibacteraceae; genus Ruminococcoides. The sequence goes on from JAQXHW010000035.1 coordinate 11,136, forward strand.
GCAACCTCAACGTCGGTTGCAACCATACCTGAGCGTACATCGGTAACTAAAATCGTAACGTCGGCGGTTTCGATTGCAAGCTGTGCCTGACGGCGCATCTGAGTTAGAATAATATCATCTGAATACGGCTCGATACCGCCTGTGTCAATAATTGTAGCCTTACGGCAGAGCCATTCAACCTCGCCGTAAATCCTGTCACGGGTAACACCGGGCGTATCATCAACAATTGACAGCCTCTGACCTGTGAGCTTGTTGAAAAGCGTTGATTTACCAACATTAGGCCGCCCTACAATTGCAATAACAGGTTTTGCCATATTACCCTCTCCTTTCGTTTTTTTAATAGATTTATTTCTATTATGGAATTATTTTAATATAGAATTCAAAAATCCTTCACCCGAATTGTCATTTGGGGTAACAGGGACGCCTAAAATCTCGGAAACCTCAGAAACAGTCACATCGTCAAGGAAAACCTCTTCTCCGCTTCTGAGCATTGAACAGGATATAAGCACTTCCTCGCCCAATTCTTTATCTTTAAGCTGAGAAATTAAATCTCGTCCCACAATAAGACCTGTGACGTTAATCTGATGTCCGAAGAAATCGTTGACAATCGGAATAATATTTACACTTACATTGGGGAATTTCTCACGCAGCTTCTCGCAAAGCCCACTCAGATACGGAGCAACACTCACACCGCAGGCGATAGTTTTTTGCCTTTTGAGATTGCTGTCGGCTTCTAAATTCTCTAAAGCAAACTCAAATTCATCGCGCAAAAGGGGAATAAGTCCGACTCCGTTCTCAAGACAAGAAAAATCCTCATAGTAATCGGCTTCGGGAAGTTTCCTCTCAGCCTTAATATATAGCTCGTCAGCAGCAAATATAATTCTTCTTGAGAATTTTTTGACACATTCGTCCCCATATTTTTCGCAAATATCAAGGACTTCCCCGGCACTCTCCTTATTAAAAGGAGTAAGAGGATAGAGCCCTTCTCTATGGTCTGTAAGACCTACAGGAACAACCGCTACGGCGTTCACCCCTAATTCGGTTAAGTCTTTGAGAGTACGCTCAAGTTCCTCTCCGTCATTGATACCGGGACAGATTACAAGCTGAGTATTTATCACTATTCCTGCCTCGGCAAAACGCTTAACAATCTCAAGCGACTCGCCTGCGAAGCGATTGTTCATCATCTTACAGCGAAGCTCGGGGTTAGTAGTATGAATAGAGATATTCATCGGGCTAATGTGCATTTTAATAATGCGCTCAATCTCATGCTCAGTAAGATTTGTAAGAGTAACATAATTGCCGAAAAGAAAGGACAAGCGGCTGTCGTCGTCCTTGAAATACAGGGTATCTCGCATACCTTTCGGAAGCTGGTCAATAAAGCAGAAGATGCACTTATTTCGGCAGGAATGTTCCTTATCCATAAGGTAGGTTTCAAACTCAAGTCCTAATTCCTCGTATTCGGTTTTCTTGATTTTTGCGGTTTTTAGTTCTCTACCAGAAATATAATCTACCTTAAGCTCTCGTTCCAACTGATAGAAGCGATAATCCAAAACGTCAACAATATCATTTCCGTTTAATGAAACTAAGGTATCTCCGCCTTTAATTCCTGCAAAATCAGCAGGACTTCCCTTAATAACAGAGTCAATGACAACCGACACAAATTCACCTTCTCAGCTTAATACCGCCAAAAAATTCATAAAAAAACAAAAGAGCGGTCAGTGGACGGCTACACCTGCCGCACTACTGCCGCCATAAATCTTTTGTCATACAGACCGGAAAACGGAAAGATTAAGCCTCTTTCTCAATAACCTGTCTGCCATTGTACATGCCACAGTTTGCGCAAACCTTGTGGGGAGCTTTGAACTCGCCGCAGTTGGGGCATGTGGAAAGAGCAGGAGCGTCAAGCTTCCAAACGTTTGAACGTCTCTTATCTCTTCTTGCCTGTGAATGTTTGTTCTTTGGTACTGCCATCTTACAGACCTCCCTTGTATTTTAGTTATCAATCAGTTGTTTAAGTACCTCAAGCCGAGGGTCAACCGCGCGAGTATCGCAGGAGCAATTTCCGTCGTTGAGGTTTTTGCCGCATTTCATGCAAAGACCCTTACAGTCCTCACTGCAGAGAAACTTAGTAGGAAGCTCCAAAAGGATATCGCTTGTGACTAACTCGTCAAGCTCAAGGTGGTAATCGGGCGTTTCAATATAGTCGCCATCGTCCTCGCCGCAGAGAGAAGTTACCAGCCTATGCTCAAAGGAGTAGCTCATTTCCTCAGAGAGAGATTTCATACATCTGTCGCAAGGACGGCTGTATTTGAAATCAGCATCAATAAGAAGCTTAACTATTCCCGTTTTATTGGAAGCTGTGGCGGTTACTTTTGCAGGAGAGCTGAATGGATAGCTCCCGTCGAGCTGGATATCATGAAGGTCAAGCTCGAAGCTTAATACTCGGCTGACTCCGTCGCCCTCAAATACATCTTTAAGGTCAAATATCATATCGCACCTCGAAACACAATGACGCATAGTAAAACATCGTTTAATATTATATCCTTACAGAAGGCTTTTGTCAATATTGATTTTGCCAATTATTAAGGCTTTTGCAGGGAGATTTTCACAAAATAACACAAAAATTCGCCGCGACTGAAAAATCACGGCGAAATTTGCGGATAAACTAATCAGATTTCGTGACAAACTGCCTTTAAGCCCTCGGGAAGCTCTGCCTCGGCAGCGCTGATGAGGAAGGTGAACTTAGTCTCGCTTGCCTCTGCGAGCTTGTTAATCTTTGTGATAAACTCCTCAAGACCGTCAATGGATGTGGGACAAATCTTGAAGGTGGAATCTACGAGGATATCGCTGACGTCGTAGTTACCTGCACAGATACCGCTCAAAAAGCCAAAGAGCATATCGTAGCCGGAAATCTCGTAAGCGTCGGTATCGATGAGACGAGCCTTGTGAGTGATGTCGTAAGTGAGCTTTGCGCCCTTCTCAAGAACAACCACGTTGCCGGCTGAAGCTGATGCAGTCTCGTTAGCGAGAGCGATGAGCTTCTTAGTTTTGCCTGAACCTTTTTTACCGATAATAAGTGTAACCATAATACGTTCCTCCAAATTTATAGTCTTGCCTCTAAGGCTGCTTTTTCCTGCTCGTATCCGGGTTTACCCAGGAGTGCGAACATATTCTTTTTGTAGCTCTCAACGCCGGGCTGATTGAAGGGGTTAACTCCGAGGAGGTAGCCGGATATAGCACATGCCTTCTCGGAGAAGTAGATAAGGTAACCAAGCTCGAACTCGGTCATCTCGGCAACGTTTAAGACGATGTTGGGAACTCCGCCGTCATTGTGAGCAAGTACGGTACCCTCAAAAGCCTTGCGGTTGATGAAGTCCATAGTCTTGCCACAGAGGAAGTTGAGTCCGTCAACGTTCTCGGGGTCGGTACCGAGAGTTATCTCCCTCTTGCACTTGTCAAAGAGCACGACGGTCTCGAAGAGATCTCTTCTGCCGTCCTGGATGTACTGTCCCATTGAATGCAGGTCAGTAGAGAACA
>JAQXHW010000036.1 GCA_029007475.1 Oscillospiraceae bacterium
GTGATATAGAAATTTCATTGTTGCTCTCCCAGTATATGGAGCAGATTGAAAAAATGCAAAGCGAGGATATGGATATTGCCTCTGAATTTCTCGAGATGGCTTCCCGACTTGTCTATATCAAGTCTGTTATGCTGCTTCCCAAATATAAAGAGGAAGCAGAGCAGCTCAAAAGTGAGCTTCAGGGACAGCTTATTGAGTATGCTCTGTGCCGTCAGGTTGCCGCAAAGCTTGCTCCTATGGTGAGCTTTGATAAGTTTACCCGCGGTGCGTCTCCTGTGGAGTTTGACTTAACTTATAACAGAGTACATCCTCCTATGGATATTGCCAAAGCCTACACCGCCGCTGTGGGCAGAGGAAAGCGAAAGCTTCCCCCCTCAAGAGAGGCTTTTTCGGGTATTGTGGAACGAAAGGTAATCTCTGTAAATTCCCGAATTATCCGCGTTATGCGCAGTCTTTGGCACAAGAAGCATGTGCCTTACTCCGATCTTTTTAACGCCTGCTCGGGAAAGAGCGATTTGGTAGCAACTTTTTTGGCGGTTTTGGAGCTTGTTAAAGGCAAGCGAGTATATATTGACGGCGAGGGCGACAATGCTCTTGTGAGAATGATTGAGGAGGATCGTCATGGCAGAAAAGAATATTAGAAATGCCATAGAGGCAATTCTTTTTGCAAGCGGTGACTCCGTACCGATAAGCAGAATTGCCGCGGCATTAGAGCTTACCGAGGCTCAGGCAAAATCTGAAATCGAAGCCCTCATGAAGGAATATGAGGAGGCAAACCGTGGAATAACAATTATTAGACTTGACGGTTCATACCAAATGACATCCGTTGAAGAATATGCTTCTGAAATTCGCACAGTAATGGATTTAAGGCGTAACACGCCCCTCTCTCAGGCTGCCCTGGAGGTTTTGGCAGTAATCGCCTACAATCAACCCGTAACCAAGGCCTTTGTCGAACAGGTGAGAGGTGTTGATTGCTCGGGCGTTATCGGCTCTCTGACCGCCAAGGACTTAATTGAGGAAAAGGGCAGGCTTGAATTGCCCGGCAGACCGCTTGTTTACGGTACAACCGAGAATTTCCTCAGATGCTTCAGCATTTCGGATTTGTCAGAGCTTCCCGCGCTTCCCGAAAGCGAAAAGCCTGACTCTGACGCAGATGAGGGCGACGACTCTCAGCTCAGTATTTTTTCCTCCGAGGAAGAGGATAAATCCGAGATTGATGAAATAGCCGATGCTCCCCTTGACGCTATGATAGCAGCTACTCCCGAGGAGATAATTGAGGAAGCCGCAAAATGAGTGGAAGGTGTGATAAGCCTTGCTTTATGTATTGATACCTATATGCGTAATAATCCTGCTCATTGTGCTGATTTTCACAGTTCCGATCACCATTAAAGCAGGCTACGATACCGTCAGCAACGAGATATTCGTAAAGGGACGTTTCCTGTGTTTCCCTTTTACCTTAGCTCCTAAAAGCGAAAAGAAAAAGGCAAAGGACGCAGCTAAGTTCGAGGCAAGCGATGACAGTCTTGATTTTAAGGAAATGCTTGAGAAGGACGGCATAACGGAGGTCATAAATTTTGTGGCATCTGTTTTCAAAAGCCTGTGGCGGATAGTTTGTGACGTGGTAAAGATTGCAACCATTAAAAAGCTCGCGGTGAAAATTATTGTTGCAGGTAAAGATGCCGCCGATACCGCTATCGGCTGCGGCTGGAGCAACGCAGTTGTCTGCCCGATAGTAGACTTAATCATTTCAAACGCGGTAGATTACAAGGAGTGCGAGGTCGATATTGCCCCCGATTACAGCGACGAGGGTGAAACCTACATGGAAGCCTTTGTTCATCTGAATTTATGGCTTGCCGATGTTATTAAACTCATAGTGAACAACGGAGAAGATATCGTTAACCGACTCAAGCCGGTTATGGATTATATAGGATATTACAACTATGACAAATAAAGGAGAATGAATTATGAGCGACCATCCCATTAACGGACTTATGGACACTACTTTAGAAAAAATCAAACAGATGGTGGACGTTAACACTATTGTCGGCAGTCCCATTACCTCGCCCGACGGAACTATTATTATCCCTGTTTCCAAGGTGAGCTACGGCTTTGCCTCAGGCGGCTCCGATATCTGCTCAAAAAAGGATAATTCCGCACCTAAATTCGGCGGCGGCAGCGGTGCAGGAGTCAGCATCAATCCCGTAGGCTTCCTTGTTGTTTCGAAAGGTGACGTTAAGTTTATTTCTATTGATAAGTACGACGGACCTGCTGACAGAATCGTGGGCATGGTGCCTGAGATGTTCGACAAGGTCAAGGGTGTATTTTCTAAGGAGAAAAAGAAAAATCCCGAGGTTGGCGACGACGAAATCCTCTGATGAATAATGAGTACCACCCCGAGCATATTTTGTATCGGGGTGGTTTTATTGAAAAGATTTTTTCTATTGTTCTTATTTGGAATAATGGCGTTCTCGGCCTTTACTGTAAGCTCTGCTGA
>JAQXHW010000037.1 GCA_029007475.1 Oscillospiraceae bacterium
CTGAAATGTAGCTGATAACACCGACATATACGGTCTTGGTTGTGCCGGGCTCGGGGTCGGGGTCAGGAGTTGCTGTGCTAAACTGAGCGTCTAACCAGTTGATTCTGGAGATTGTCCAGTCTGAAGCATAGTTTGCCTGACCGACAAGAGAATACTGGTCGTAACTCTTGGTAGACTGTGAAAGTGTACCGGTTGTGCTGTCATAGTCATACATTGTGAGAGAGCTATGATCGGAAATCCAACCGTTGTTAGCTGAAAGTGTCCAGCCGCCGTAGGTGTAGTTCCAATCACCGGACTTAGAAAGACTGTTCATGTAAGAATCAACAGTCTGAAGTCTGCCGGAGGCAGTCTTTGTTCCCTCGAGAATCTCGTCGAGGTCTGCAAAGTCAGCAGCCCAAACTTCCTTAACGATATCAAGGAAGGTTTTGCCGTCGGCATTCTTAGATGTAAGGGATACTGCCTGACCGAATACATTGAGTGTATTCAGGCTGTAGTGAGCAAGGTCTCTTACATACCAGCCGTCGGGCTTCTGGAGGTCGAGCATATTGCCGTTTACATCATGTCTGCCGGAAATGCTTATGGAGTTACCGATAGCATTATCATAATCCCATACGGGAGAGAGATAGAACTTACCTGCATCTGAATCGTAAGTGAAGTAACAGCTTGTAACACCTGCGTCAAGGTTCTTTGCTACTTCGTTTACAAGATATGCTCTTGCGAAATCGTTAATGTCAACGAGTCCCTCAAGAGTTGAAAGGCTCTTTGAGCCGTAGAGAGCGTCCTCAACTGCCTGATACTTAGCCTTAATGAAGCTCTGCTGCGCTGCTGTGGGAGCGTCGGGAGTCTTGAAGGTCATTACCTGACCTCTGGAGGTTGTAAAGTACAGATCGCCTGAGCTTGATGCGTTATCTGCTGTATCGAGCTCAAGTATGAAGTCGAAGTTCTCTGTGGGAGGAGGAGTAACGGTGCCGTCAGCTTCGATAACATTCTCAACCTCAGGTTCAACGAGGTCGGGCATTACTGTGCCCTTACCCATCTCAATCTTCTGAGTCATCTGATAGGAGCCCTTGTAATCGCCGTTTACAAACCAGTCAACGAATCTGGAATCGCAAGCGTACTTCATGCCGGATTCGTTTGCCAAATCGTAAACGATACGGTTACGGATAAGAGAGGGATCCTGTGCGTTTGCAAGGAGTGACCACTTCTTGCCTGCACGCATTCCGTCAATGGAAACGGAGCTGCTATATGTGATGTTAAAGGGCTTCTTAGCAAGATTCCATGTGGAGTTGCCGCGGCCCTTAATCTTCTTAACGCCTGCATCGGAAACGCCTGAGCTGTCAGCTACTGCGCCGCCTAACTTGCCTGCCTCGCGGTTCTTTGAGCCGCCGGTGAGGAAGCCGTAAAGGTTGGTACCTGTGTAAGCTGAACCGTCCTCATAGAGGAGAGTCATGCCGTCAGCGTTGTTGATGTAGAGTGTAGCCTCAGCGTCAGACTTCATAATCTTAATGCCTGTTGCCTTGCTCTCAGCACCTGTTACGGTGAGAACCTGGCTGTCGGTATAAGGAACAGTTGAGATTCCCTTGCTGGGAATCTCAACACCGTTTACTGTAACTGCGTTAGAGAAGGTGTTGTAGATAATAACTGAATCTGCTGCTGCGGAAGCAGGGAGATAGAAATAACGGTAGGAGTTACTGTTGGGGCTGTCCCAACGCTGCCATGCGTTATCATTGGGAATGCTTCCCTCGGCTACTACGCCTGCGTAAGCATAGAGGCCGTCAGCCTCTTCCCAATAGAAGCCGTCAAACACTTCGGGCTCAACTACGGTTGTAGTCTCAGGAGCCTGAGTTGTCTCAGAAGCCTGAGTTGTCTCGGGAGCCTTAGTTGTTGTCTCAGGAGCCTTAGTTGTTGTCTCGGGAGCTGTGTAAGCTACGGAGATAGTATCTGCACTGAGTTTATAGGTGAAGGTATAGGTACCGCCGGTAGCGTTTAAGGTGACGTTATCACCGCTGCCGTAATGTGCTAAGGGCAAGTCGGTAACAGTATCGGTGAAAGAGTTAACGGAAGTGTTATTATTGCCCTTCCAAGTACCGCCATCGATAACCTTAAACTCGTATGTACCGGCCTCCAAATCCACGGAAGTTGTTACAAGGTTTGTATCCTCTGCATAAACCATTGTGATAGCGGATGTTGCCCAGGTTGTAAAGTCACCTGCGAGCTGTACGCTGGACTCATCGCCTGCTTCGGGAGCCTTGGCAGGAACATAGGTGCCCCATGTACCGGCTGCTTTATCTTTTATATTGCTTGGTAAAGTATAAAGATTGGTGCCGTCTGTTGGTAAATTCTCATCGGCTGACTGATTCCATTTGCTTGACCAAGAGAGAGCTGTCTTAGCAGGGTCATTTCTGACAAAGGTAACCTTGTCAACGCCTTCGGGAACAGCAACTTCATAAATGCCGTCGGAGTCGTCATCTGTCATCTTGTATAAAGTACCGCTGACAGAATCTCTCCAAAAATAAGCTGAGAACCAAGCATTTGCCTGAGACCAGTTTCCTGGCTTCAAATAGACGGTGGTCGGAACTGAAGCAGCGTTGGCGGTAAAGCCCACTGCCATCAGTGAGAACACCATCATAATTGCGAGAACAACGGAGAGAATTCTTCCGCCGATTCGCTTTGATGAATTCATAAATTTTTCCTCCTTAATCAAATTGATTATTTTGTGTGTGACGAGTATTTGGCTTTTCTTTCGTCTGACCGTCGTTTCCGCCGAAAGCGAATAATCCCCCGAAAAGTCGCGTCCCCAAAAAATTTAGGTAGTCGTACGAAAAAGGAGAATTCGGGCCTGCTCGTAATATACCGTGCGACTTTAATTTTCTTGTTTTTATTACTATAAAGATATCAAAACCGCTACAAGTATTCATATAAATTATATCACAAATTGTAACAATTGCAACAAAACGGATAACGCAAAACCATACAAATTTCCGCGAAAACTTTTAGCTATATTGATAGTCCGTTTTTGCCTTATCTAAATTATTTCATAGATTTCGGCTTCTGTTTTTCACAGTCTACCACCTGTCGTTTCGAAAAAAATACAATGGTTACAATAGAAATATATATAATTTTCACATAGCTCAAACATAAAGAAGCCCGCCCTCGGCACAAAAGCCTAAGGCGAGCTTTCCCATTATGACTATATGTTTTTGAATTACGAATTATTTATCTGAACGCAATAACCTTATACTGTCCGCCTGTCTCATTCAGGCAGTGCATAATACCGTTTACCGCTGCCGTACTTTGAGTCACGGTTATATAACCGTTACCGCTTAGTTTAAGTCCTGCCGTGGCTCCTCCGCCGCTAAACGATACCGCCGCATACACCTTGTTAATACCGCTCGTGCTGTCATAAACAGTAAAAGGCATATCCTCTCGGTAAACAAGCACCGCCTGCGCCACTAAGGGAAGGGTCACCTTCAGACTCGCCGCCCCCGTGCCCACATAGGAAACCACGGTAAAGGGTCTTGATATCCTTGCTTTTTCTGTACTTGTCAGATGCAAGTCATCATTTTCAAGGTGTGCGCCCAAGGCGCTGTCAATAATACTGTTGTCCGAGTTAAAATCCGCACGCTGCGGGCGGTCGCTCTCCACCCATGCGTTAAGACTGAGATACTCGGTTTTATTTGTTGATGCCATATTCGGCTCCTTTCCTTACATAATGTCGATTTCCTGCCATGTATAACCTAAAGTCTCAAGCTGTGAGAAGGTATTACCTCTGCTGTCCGCTTCTTTCCAGGTAAGCCCCGCAAATACCACGTCAATATCAAGGTGGGCAGGAAAAAGTGCCTCTGCCTGACTTTTAATAAAATTCTTCTCGCCCTTTGTGAGAGCTTCTCCCCTTAGGTCAAGAGATAATCTCTGCTGTGCCGGAAATTCGTTAATTGTTCCTGCAACACCCAAAAGGTCGAATATTTTGCTGACTCCTTGGGGCGTAAAATCGTTCAAATTCAGAGAGCTTCTCGAAATGAGCATCTCTCTGCGCTTGTCTGTGGGCAGGTGTTCTCTCTCGCCGCCCCAGAGTCTCTCGTAACGCGAAAGTCCGTAGCTTTCGGCACTTGAAAGGAAGCACTCTAAGAGCATCTCCGAAAGCTCAAAGCTGAGAATTTCAAAACCTACCGCAAAGGCTGAAAGCTCATTATATGTATTTCCGCCCTCCTGGAGGGAGTATAGCTTTATTGGCGAAAGCCTACTGAGCAAACTTTCAAGAACACTCATCGCTCAATGCCCTCCGTTACGGAGAATCTATCCAAAACAGGATACTCGTCGCTTTCGCAGATATAGTCGCTGTTGTTAAATTTTGTGAGCAGATATTCCCTCACGCCCGGGATATGAAAAATTCTGTCTCCCGCTTCGGTAAGCAAGAATTTTCCTCCGACGCCTCGGGTACTGACATAGTCCTCGATGGCACTTCGGCAGTTTTCTTCCACCTCATCAAACTCGTATCCGTCCTCAAGCTCAACGCAGACATAAAACCAAACAGGAGCGGGATTTGCCCTAAAGACCTTTACGTCAACGTTTACCTCTCTTGCCTGTGAGAGAATTTCCTGAGTTGCCGACAGCTCCTCGTCCGACACCTCGCCATTAGCGGAAGCAATATACACATCGACAGTACCGACGCCTCTTCCCTTTGGCACAACAGCCGCACCGGTAACGCCGGGTACCTGTAAAGCCATGTTTTTGTAGTAGGCGCAGTTTGTTCCGTTGGAAGCATTCTTGTAGCTTTCAAGGATTCGTGCGCGGAGGGACTCGTCGGACTCCACATCACTGCCGCCGACTAATGCCGCCTCGTTTGAGACTTTTTCAAAGCCGGTAGGGGGAGTTACCATCACGGAAATCGCGCCTGCCCTTACGTTATACCTCTTTCCCTCACCCATTGAAACAACAGGCACTACGGCTTTAAGATCTCCTGCTCTCAGAATAGCCTCTTCGGTTGTCTCAAATAGCATGGGATTCTCGCCTGAGGTGGAAACAACCGTGCCGACAGGTACAACCAAATTAGTAAGAGCTGCCTCGCTGATAGTAAAGCTCACCTCGCCAAAAGCCTTTGAAGCCCCTCGTCTCTCTATTGCCCGCTCTAAGGCGTGTCGGTCAAGATACTCGCCTGTGGCGGTATCGGCAAACATCTGCCCCTTGAGCCAGTTGAGATTCACAAGGGCAGAGTAAATCTCTCCGCTGAGCACCTGCAATTTTTTATATACGTCCGATGATTCATGGAGAGTAAAGTGCGAGAGCTTTTCGTACTCCTCTACCATTGAGTTCAATATTTCCTCGTAGCTTCTCATTTTACTGTCACCTCTTTCCATATACTTTCATCCCGGTATGTCACGGTAATTTTAATAACCGTGCCCGAGGATGTCTGCCTGAGCTTTTTAAGGCTGATGTGAGCACCGTCTATATCCGCAATAGCCTCGCCAAGATAAGCCTCGGCATTTCTCAGCGACCTTTCATCGGTTATTTTAGGGAGTTCTCGGACACCGTAGTCCTTATCGTAGATAAACTCACCTTTTCGGGTACTGATACAGAGGATTACCCTCTGAAAAATCTCCTCTATACCCTCGACATACTCCTCTTTACCGGAAATATCAAGAGCCGTATCACCGCCGCTGATTTTAACATCCACTAAAAGGTCACCTCCCTGTCATTTATATAAAGTTTGCCCTCAAGCAGAATTCTCCCGTCGTTTTTGAGGGTTACGGAAGCTCCGCCCTGAGAACATATACGAAGCTCGCCGGGGAGAAGATTTTTCGGAGCGGGTTTTAATACTCCCATACATACTCTCCGAGATTCCGCCTCTGTCACCAAAGCACTCTCCCCTAAGGGTGGAACATACTCCACGCCAAAGGGTGTCACCAAAGGCAGATTTCGAAAGCTTGCCGAGGCATTCACCTCTACGCCTGTACCTCCGTTTGAGGTAACGCTTCCCAGAGAGGCTTCCTTTCTATCCCCGGAGCTTTCATTCATATATCGAGTTATCCACATAGTTGTTCTCCTTTTTAAGCATAATTTCCGTGCTTTGCCTATTTCCCGACAGAGAGTACCTTAAACTGCTCACATAGAGCTTTTCTTCATGAAAATTTCCCTCGGCGAACACCTCAGCCTGATAACCCAGGGCATGAGTCAGCCGCACAGGTGAGATAACCTTTATAAGAGTGTCGCTTGCATTTGAACGCTTTATTGCTTCGAAAACAGTCCTAATGCTTTTTCCTGTGGAGGGTGCTCCGTTAAAGTATCTCTCCCTGCGAATTTTTCTGTTTATTGCAAGGGGATTTTTAATTACGGTATCGTAGTCTCCGTCCTCTTTCACCTTTACCCGTACCTGAGAAACAGGCTTTACACGCAGTTTTGAGAGGCTCAGCTTCACAAAGGGAATCCCGCTGCGGTTTGAAAACGTAATCTTTTCACAAGGCCTTTCGAGAACTAACTTTCTTCCCTCAATTCTCGGATAAGCTCCGTAAAGCGCAGAACAAAACTCCTCCAAAACCTTGTAGCAGCTCATTCCCTTTTGAACTCTGAACTCCCCCATATAGGCCTTGTTTTCGCCTGAGAATTCCTCAATGCCGAAGGGTCTTGCGTACCTCTCGAAAATAAGCTTCATGTCGGGATTATGAAAGCTCTGAGGCTTTGCCTCGTTGTCGATAAGCAGCGCCCCAAGGCTTCTTGCAACAAGCTGTGTGGTCTCTCTTTCCGAAATAACCACATTCTGCTCGTCAATAAGTCCCGTGAATATTTCTTCGCTGTTTTCAAATACGGTAAGGCTTACAAGCTCACTGAAAATTGCCCCCTCAAGGGAGAGGGTGAGCAGGTCGCCTGCCACACCCTCCTCCCTATCTAAAATCAGGGAATTAAGATTAGGAAGCTCCTTTACCTCACCCTCTGAGTTTTCCGCAAAAAGTCTCAGCACAGCCTCACCCTCTCTCCCTTAGAAAGCTCGTCGGGCCGCTTTATCTGAGGATTGAGCCGTACCAGAGTGTTAAGCTCAACCCCCTCTCGGTAAGCTATATCAAAGAGAGTTTCGCCGGTTTTCACCTCACAGCTTTCCCTTATCTCATCGTGGGAGAAGCTATCATCCTCCACAAACTCAAAGGAGTAGGTCAGGAGGTCGGGAGTTGTATCTCCCAAAACCTCAAGGGCTGTAAATTTTGAATAAACAGGCCCGAAAAGAGGCAGGGAAAGCACCCTGCTCTCGCCTTTTGAAAAAACCTCATAAAGACGGCGGAATTTCTCGCCGCAGTCGCTGCCCAAAAGCTCACCCTTACCTGTGATTACCCGACAGGTTTTGCCGTTTGAATAGAGCTTCTCACCCTTATCGGGGTAAATTCTGGTATGAGAAATAATCCTGTTTTCAATTTTCAGCTCCAGGGGATTATGAAGCCAATGAAAGTCCCCGAAGCTCATAAGTGAAAGTATCATCGGTAATCCTCCCTTTCTATGTCTACGAAGCCTGCAATCCGTCTGCTGTCTCTTTGATAGATAAGGCTCATAGCCTCTGCCTCCTGAATTTTCTCCAGGTTGTTATCGTTATCTGTCATAACTCACCTCTCGATTTGAGCTTTATTCCGCGCTGTAATCTCATACTCAAGCTCATAATTATTCGGTGCCTTAAGTATTTCCTGAATTTTTGTGACACGGCAGGAGGAAAAGGTTTTAACAAACTCGGGGGTGCTCAAGGTCAATGTAAATTCTCCCGAAGAATAAAAATCCGATTCCGCACCGAACACCAAAATTATGCGGTAGCTTTCCTCCGAGGGGAGAGCCCCGGTCTCTCCCGAAAGAAGCTCTCTTACAGGGTAAAACTTCCTGTCGTCTGAGGTTTTTACAAGCCTTACACCCGGCAGCCGCATCCCGTTAATCAGCACCGCCGTATTCTTCATGTTAGGATTTATTATCTGGGTCATTACCGCACCTCCCTCGGGTAAATTCCGCAGACCTCAATAAAAACATAGCTCTGCTGGAATATCGCCTCGGAATCCTTGTCGTACCTTGCGTATCGGGTTTCGGTTTCAACCACATAGCCCTCTAAGTCTCGCGTCCATAAAGCTTCAATTATCTCGTCTGTCTTTTTCTGTAAATCGTAGGCAGAGCTATGCTTTTTTCCCATGAGCTTTACGCCGCACTTGAGCCTGTGTTTGACTATGGCTTCTCCGCCTTGGCTGCCTGCGAGGGAAACGTCCTCGTACTGACTCTTTACAATTTCGCAGACTGCAAGATAGCCCTTAACAGGCTTTTCTGCCGGCTGTTCGCCCATGGCTTTAATAAATCTTACTCCCTCTACATCGCCGTTTTCCTTAACTCTTTTTATAAGATTATGAAAGCAGTCTGTGGGAGTTTTTACAGCGTCAATACTCATCCGAAACCTCCTCGCCGTACATTTCAAGCACCGCCCAAGTGTATAGCTCCTCGTCGGAAGCCGTTATTGTTTCGGCACGCTTTACAATGTACTTTATGTTGCGGTGGGTGATAACCGCCGCTTCGTAGTTATCACCCAAAATCCCAACGGGACCCGTCATAAGATAATGTCCCTTGTCAAGATAGCCTGTGGGAAGCACATCTCCCCCTAAGTACATCTTATTTTTATACATGAGAGGCTGAATAATCGCCTTGTGAGTTTTTTCCCTCTCTCCATCGGCTACAATAATTGTGTCGCCGTACTTGCTGATAAGTCTGTCTACACTTTGGGCGATACTCATGCTCTCACCCTCTTGAAGCAAAAATCTCTTGAGGCGTCAAGAAGCGGAGAAAGCTCTGACTTTTCCCTCTCGAAAAGCTCTTTTGCCCTCACCCTTGCCTCCTGAAAATTCGTGATACTCACAGTTCCTGCGGTTATGGACTTGATATTTTCTCCTGCGTAGAGGGTGAATTTATAGTAAGCAAGAACTCCTGCCAAAGCCGAGAGTCTCTTAGCTGAGCTCTCGTTATTGAGGGAATCCTCCCTCGCCATAGCCCGCACTTCCTCCATAGACTCTGTGCAAACGGGAATCCACTTTGAAAGCTCCTCACCCTCTATGCCTGAAATCAGCGCGAATCTGTCAATAACATAGCTTAGCTTCAAGTCCCCCACCTCGCATTAATATGTAAGCTTCCTTGCTGAGTCACGGAAGATTTTTGCAAAGCCTGCGATACAGCTTACGGTTGCTCTCTCTAACTGACGGTCAATGAGCTTGTCGTAGTCGGTAACGATATCACCTGCAACCACCATTTCCAAAGCACAGTTTTTGTCAAGACCGATAACTGCGCCTGAGTCCATAGACGTAATGTGAACGAGCTTTGCTCCTAAGGGGGTAATCATTCTGCCTGAGCCGTGGAAATCCTGAGAAGCCTTGCTATCCTTAAATTCAGAGATAGAAAGAAGCATTCTCATGGCGTCGGTTGGAGCGAGAATTGTATTCATCTCATAGGGAGAAAGCTGTGCCCAGAGCTTTACCAGATCGTCGTAGGTAAGAGTGCCTGAGGAAGCCGCTGAAGTTGTGGCGCAGGCGTTGTTGTTGCCGTCGCCGTTAATGAGAACATCAACAGCATCCTTAAGCTGAGCTCTTGCGATATATGCGCCAATCTGCTTTAAGGTAACCGTAAAAAGGTCAAGTCTCTGGAAACGAAGTGCCTCGTAGGAGGAAACTAACATTCTGCCGCGCTTATGAAGCTTCACGAGATTCTCCTGGGTACTTACCTTAGTCTGAGGAATATAAGCCCCCTCGGAAACTCTGACGAGCGCTTTATCCTTGTCAGTGGGAGTTGAGGTAATGCTTCTGTAATCCATGCCGTTTATGGAAGTTTTTGTGGCGATGATATCAGAGAGCACGTCTGCCTGTTCCATACCCTGACGGACAGCACGGCTTATATATTCGGGAAAAAGTGCGGCTGAGTCGGTAGTTGCGAAAAACTTCTCAACCGGGTCTGACTTTGCGCCGCTTACCTTAATATCAAACCTCTTGAGCTGTCGAGAAAATGCGTCTAAGCCCTCAAGCTCTGTACCCACATAATTTACAGAGGGGTCAAGCTCCTCTAAAATATCAGTCATGCTCTTGCCTGACTGAGCATACATACCTTTTTCAAGGCTAATCTTTTCGTAATTTGCCACTATAATCTCTCCTTTTCAAATTAAAGAATGAAGCCTACGATGCCGCTTTCCGAATAGAGCACCAAAACTTCTCTGCCTGTTGCGCTTACCTTAACCTTGCCGTTACCGGCTGCTGCAAGACTTGTATAGCCTAAAGAGCAGGAGCCGGCTAAAGGAAGCTCAGTATAGCCCTTAAGCTGTACGGTGGCAAAGCCGTCGCGAACGCTTAGTGTAACGCCGCAAACCTTGTCGCCGTCAGCACAGGGGGCAACCTTGCCGTCACTTGTAATCTTAACAGGCACTCCTGCGCTGCTTAGTGAATTATCTGCTTCGAATGTAACTGCGTTTTCACCGAAACCCTTAAAACTTGTAATCATATTAACCTCCGTTAAATTTTGAATTCTTTGTTTCCCTTTGCGGGAGCTGTTTCGCTTTTCACCATGAGCTGAGGCATATTTGCAGAGCTGTACGCTGACTTTTCCTTTAGAGCTGAGATAAATTCGCGGAGCTCGGAAAGTGAAAGTCCCTTAACTGCCTTTTCCATGGTTTTTCTTGATATGGCAGGCTGAGAGATAACCGAGAGTCTAAGAACCTCCTCGGTTAAACTGTCTCTGTACTCCTTGCCGTCTTTTGCTTCCTCCTCAAGTGCCTTTATGTACTCGAAAAGTGCTTTTGAAGCTGAGGCTTCAAGAGTAATACTCTCCCTTGTATCGAGAGATTTAATAATATCCTTCATAGCCTTTTTATCCTTTCTGACTATTAATTCATAGCCTTTAATAACACCGGCCAACCTCTGAGCAGGTACTGCCACAAAGCTCCATTCATAGGCGTCGCTTATGTCGCAAAGCTCAAAGTAGCAAAGCGTACTGCCGTAGGTTTCACCCTTTCTGTGGGAACAGGTAGCAGAGTTCCTGTCAGCACCGCAGACAGAGCAAAGAGCCTTTTTAGCTGAAAGACCTACGCTAACCTCTTTTGTAATACCGCTTTCCAGCTTATCTATAAGGGGCGCGTTTGCCTCGTTTTTCGGCATATATGCCTTTGCGACAAGCCGGAAATAGTCGTCTCCGTTTTGAGTCTTTTTACCCTCAACTGCTTCAACCCTGCATGAGTAAATTCTCGCTGTCTGATTCTCTGCCTTGGGATTGTGGTCACAGATACCTGTCTTGCCGACAAAGAGCTTTTCAAGCTCAAAGAGAGCCTCCACGGTAAACCTCTCAAAGTCCCTGTCGATATCGTTATCACAGAGAACTACCGAAAAGGTGTAGAGCTCCTCTCTTGAGAAAGGCCGCCTTGTGTATTTATTGATAAGCAGAAGCTCCTCCTCGGGAAGCTCTGCCGAAACGCTTTTTATGATTTCACCTTTTTTCAACTGGTCACCTCCAATGAACTTTCAATCTGCAAAGCACGGGCATTATTAAGCCTTGCTTGCGATAGGCTTGTTTCGTCCAGAAGCGAAATATTACTCCACTCGATATTCACTCTCGAATCAGAGCCCATAAGCCTTAAATGAGTCTCGCAGATTTTCTTAATTACAGGGTTAAGAAGCGTGCGGTAATACTCAATCTCACTTGTTAGAATATCAGCCTGCACAGAGCTCATCCTCTCCGTTGAAGACCATGATAAGCCCAACATAAAGGGAGGGATTGAGAGCTTCGCCACAATCTGCTCCGTAATATGCTTAATAGGCACATCACAGTCGAGGATTTGGCTGTCCGCTCCGATAACCTTAATTGAAACGTCACCCACGGAGACAAAGTCACAAACTCTTGAATCATCCCTCATGGCACGGCTCCATTCATCGGCAATCTCCTCTGCCCTTTTCTTTGCGTTCACCGAGGTATTTTGACCGGGATTGTAGGTAACCGCATAGCGGATATTGCCCGCCCTTTCCCAGTTAGTGCCCATAGACTGAAAAATCTTGAGAAGCACCGAGCTTACAAAGGGCAAACCCTTGAGAATTGAGTTACCCCTGACTCTGCCTGCCTCGGGATTTAGGAGCGTGGAGAACACAAGCGCCTGATTTTCCACGGGAGTGGAGGTTGAATCTCTTAGGCAAACAAGAGTTTCCATAGGAGAGCTCCCCTCTGAAACACTGACATCCCGAAGCGACGCGTTGTAAAGAGAGCCTATACCTCGTGAGTCAGCCCTTGGAATCATCTCCCCCACAGCGGTGCCGTAGGTAAGAAGCTGGTCCATATAGCTGAAAATAAAACCGCTAAGACCTATGTTTCCGCCCAGACACTGCACGTTCTCGGTGAAGCATTTAAGCTCAGAATCATAGGACTTGTCCTCTGCTGTCACCGTGAAGGTACCCAAGAGCCTGACGAGCTTTCCCAAGGCTCCGTCAATAATCGGAATGGCCTCTCTTAAGGAGGAGTAAAGGTCAAGCTCTGCTGTGCTGAGGGGTGTGTATCTTTCAATAGCCGAAAAAGGATGAGCCGCTGTCTTAGCCCTTGAGGTCATAACCGGGGCATGTTCTGTTTTATTCTTTTTAGAAAATAGCTTCACAGCTTTTCCTCCTGTCAGCGGCAAAGGCAAAGAAGTCCTCGCCGCCCTCTAAAATTGTTGTTACAAAATATCTGATATCGTCCATAGCGTGGTCGTTTTCCTTAACGGGCGCCTCCCGACCCTCTTTTTCATCCCAGCGATAGAGAGAAAACTCCCTCTTAGCCGAAAGACAGTTTTCGCATATTTTAATTCTGCCTTCCTTCAGGGCGGTTGAAACCTGACGTATGCCGTCTGTCACCGAATTCTCAGCCGGCAGTACACAAAATCTCCCGTATCTCTTTATCACCTGAATAAACCTTGCCGCGGAGGGGTCTACCGTAATTCTCGAAACAGGCCGTTCTCCCACAAGCTCCTCGAGACCTCGGTAGTGCTCCTCGTCGGTACGCTGCATACCTTCCTTTTTTGAGTCGTAGTAGTACTCGTCAATTCTGTACCACACTCCTGATTTAAGTCCCCAAAGTCCAAAGGAAGCAGGATTTACCGTTCCGTAATCGCAGGAAACGGCATAATCCTCAAACTCGCCCTCAGGTGCTTTTACGAATGAGTCGTCACTCTCCATAAAGGGATAGACCGCACCCGTCACCGCTGTCCACTCACCCTTAATAAATCTCCTGTAAAATGAACCGGAGTAGAGATTTTCATACCTCTTTCTCACCTCATCGGAAAGCGAGGGGTTATCCTCCATTAAAAAGTGCAGATACAGTGCGTTCTTTTCTCGTGCCTTCTTTATCCATTCAACATAGAACCAGTGGGCAGGGTGTTCGGGGTTACAGTTAAACCAGAATTTTGAACCTTCTTTGGAGCATCTTGCCAAAGCCTGCTCAACAAAGGAACGGGGCATCAGTGCCACCTCGTCAAGGAGAACTCCCGACAGAGTCATTCCCTGAATAAGCGCGGCAGAGGACTCGTCCTTGCCACCGAAGAGATAAAACCGGTTCTCTCTGCCTCGGTAGGCAATTTGCAGGTAATTGGACGAGATATTCTCGCTTACTGAAAAGCCCATTTCTTTTAGCACCGGCGCTATTGGGGTCGTCACATTTCGTCTGACTGAACGTATGGTTTTTGCGCAAATAGCAAAGGATGCGCCGCTGAAACGGTAAAAAGCCCAGAGTATAAAGGATATCGCCATACAAAAGGTCTTTCCCGAACGTACTGCGCCGTCACAGATAATTGCGTCATAACCGCTGAATTTTGACCCCTCAGACCACCAGCTGAGCAGCTTTAGCTGTTTTTCGGAGAAAGGCTCAAGCTTCATCTTTGAGCGTCTCCTGAGGTGTGTTCAAAGCCTGAGCGCCTCTCATAATTGCATCATAGATGGGGGTGGCCCCTCCCTCATCCTGCACGTCTGCGGAGAGCTTCTCAAGAGCCTTGAGCCTGTCGAAAAACTTAATCTCCATGGTACCGTCCTTGGGACGTTTTATTTCCGATACAGAAAATAAGTCCATAGTCTTCAGCTCCTCTATTGTGGGCTTTTCCATATAGAGAAGACTCACCGCGTCGGCAATGCTCCCGAAGGCAAGCCGCTGATAACCTACATAAGACAGGTCCTTAGCGGTCTGCCGGCACAGCTCGGATATTCTGTTGATTTCCGCCACAATTTCCGCTCTCGACAGTAGCTCAAGACTTTTTTTCTGAGGATTATCAGAGAAGCCTGCAAGTGCAGCCGCTAAAGTGCTGTCGCCGCTCTGTGCCATTCTTCTGCAGAAGTCCTTCTCTTTCGGTGTGAGATTTTTGTTTTCCATAATTCCTCCAAATTTGTTATTTTGAAATGCTCCTCACTATGGGGTAAAAATCAGGGTAAAATTGCAGTATTTAATGCAATTTCCGAAAAATTTTTTTGAAATTTCTTATTTTCTGGTGTATTCACAGCAGTTTTGTTTCTAATTCAGAATTAATAATCCAAAATTTGCGGGGAAAGATATCCATGGGTGATTTTAGTGACAAATGAAAAACTTAGTAAAGATTACGACAGCAACATACAGCTTTTGGATAAGCTCATAGGAGCTGACCGTTGTTTTGATATTCTCAAGAGAGATATCATAATCAACAAACGAAAGGCGAGAATTTACTCCATAGACGGACTCACAAAGGATACAATACTCCTTAAAGTCATGACGTTTTTCTATGGGCTGAAGGACGAGAGCTTTTTTGAAAGCGCAAGAGTTTTCGCTCTAAACTGCGTACCCTACATTGAAGTTGACGTAAAAAATTCCCTCACGGATATTGTGAGGGATGTGCTCTCGGGCTTTGCCGCCGTAGTTGTTGACGGCTTCGACGAGGTTGTCTTATTGGATACGCGAAGCTATCCTCAAAGGGAAACCTCCGAGCCCGACGACGACAAGGTATTAAGAGGCTCAAAGGACGGCTTTGTAGAAACTATCGTTTCCAATACCGCGCTAATCAGAAGAAGAATACGCGATTCAAAGTTTACAACAAAGGCTTTTTCCGTAAGCCGCACCTCCAAATCCGACGTAGTAGTCTGCTACATGGAGGATAAGGTTGACAAGAAGCTCCTTAAAAACATCTCCGACAGGCTCAACGCCGTGAACGTAGACTCTCTCGCCATGAATCAGCAGAGTCTTATAGAAGCTATTTATCCTAAGAAATGGTGGAATCCTTTCCCGAAAATCAAATACACGGAGCGTCCCGACTCAGCCGCCGCAAACTGTATGAAGGGCAACATTATTATTTTGGTAGATAATTCGCCCTCCGCCCTGGTACTTCCAACCTCAATTTTCGACATCACCGAGGAAGCCGATGAATACTACTTTCCACCCGTCACGGGTACCTATCTGCGCCTTGCGAGATTTTTAATTGTACTTCTCTCGGTTTTCATAACACCTCTATGGCTTTTGGCTCAGCAGAATCCTGAGTTTGTGCCGGAGGGACTGAAATTCGTTATCTCAACCGAGCAGTATAATCTCCCTATTTTAGCTCAGCTTATTATCTTGGAGCTTGCCATTGACGGACTCCGCCTTGCCGCACTAAACACGCCTCAAAGCCTTTCGGGTACTTTTGGAATTATCGGTGCTATCGCTCTTTCCGAATTTACCGTTGAGGTAGGCTGGTTTTCCACGGAGGCAATTCTATACATGGCATTTGTCACCCTCGCAGGATTTTCACAGCCAAACTATGAGCTTGGCTACTGCATAAAATTCATGCGAATAATGCTCCTTATCCTCACCGCAATTTTCAATCTTTGGGGCTTTATAGCCGGAATTATACTCATCGCAGTTTTACTTCTTACAAACAGAACGGTATCAGGCAAAAGCTACCTCTATCCCCTGATTCCCTTTAAGGCAAAGCCCTTACTTCACAAGCTCCTGAGAACGAAATAAGAAAACGGCTTGGAACCTTCTTTTTAGCTTCCAAGCCGCTTAATATGTTCAGCCAATATATTTTCTATGCAGGACTAAAAAGTCTCACCGTCAAAACCGAAAAGACAACCGCTGTAAAATCTGCCGAGAGTCCTGCGAGGAGTGTGTGCCGGGTTTTCTTAATCCCCACGCTTCCGAAATATACCGCTATGGCATAAAAGGTAGTCTCTGTTGCCCCTGCCATAACTGATACGATTCTTCCCGTGAAGCTGTCAGGTCCGAAGTCCTCGTAAATTCCCAGCAGCAGTGCCGTTGAGCCGCCTCCGGAAACAGGCCTCAGAAGCGCCAAAGGCACAATCTCCTCAGGAAAGCCCAGCTTTTCAGCCAAGGGAGATACCCAGCTTGCGATAAGCTCTGTTGTACCGCTTTCTCTGAGCATTGTCACGGCGGTTATGAGACCAATCAGAGTAGGAGCAATTATGTAAACTGTCTTGAGCCCCTCTTTAGCTCCTTTTAGGAAAACATCAAAAACCTTTACTCTCTTTACAAGTCCGTAAACCACGAAGAAAGCCACAAATAGAGGTACTATGAGCTCCAGAGAAAATCCCCCTCTCTCTTATGTTTTTCTACGGGATTTTTACCCTTAAGGCATAGCAGCTTCGCAACCGTCAGCCCCACCACCAAAGCCGCTGTTGACGTAACCCAAACCGCAGGAAGAATATCAAAGGGACTCTTGCTTCCGTAGGTACTCCTGTACGCGGCTAAGGTTGTCGGGATAAGCTGTAAGGAAGCGGTATTCATCACCACAAAAAGCACCATGCTGTCGGAAGCCGTCTCGCCCTTATCGGAGAGCTTTTTCAGCTCCTGCATAGCCGCAATTCCAAAGGGTGTGGCAGCATTTCCCAGTCCCAAAAGATTTGCGCTGATATTTAGGCTCATGTATTTCATAGCCTCGCTGTCTCGCGGTATATTCCTAAAGAGCAGACGAAGAACAGGACTGAAAATTTTTGCGAGCTTATCGTTAAGCCCGCTCTCCTTTGCAATTTCCATAATCCCCGACCAAAAGCAAATTATTCCCAAAACGGAAACAAGCAGCTCCACCGCCTGAGCAGCACCGTTCATAACCGATCCTGCGAGCGCAGAATAATCCCCCCTGCATATTCCGACAACAACGCTGACTACAATCATACCCACCCAAACATAGTTCATCATATACCCGCTGCGCCCCCGCTGACATAAAAATTTACTTGACATTCCACTCTAAATATATCATTATATGAGTGTAAATATGCTCATGAAACATAACAGGAGGTTCTAAAATATGGATAGAATTGATAAGGAAAACTACTATCTTGATATTGCCGAAACCGTTTTGGAGAGAGGCACCTGCCTTCGCCGGAATTTCGGAGCAATCATTGTAAATAACGACCAAATTGTATCCACAGGCTATGTGGGAGCACCCAGAGGTAGAAAAAACTGCATTGACTTAGGACACTGCGTAAGAGAACGGTACAATATCCCCAGAGGTGAGAGATATGAGCTCTGCCGAAGTGTTCACGCAGAGCAAAACGCTATTATCCATGCCTCGCGCGAGCGCATGATCGGTGCTACCCTATACCTTGTAGGCAAGGATGCCACAACCGGCGAATACGTCGAAAATGCCAGCGCCTGCGCACTTTGCAAAAGAATGATTATAAACGCAGGTATCACAAGAGTCGTTATTCGTAACACAAAGACTAAATTCACCGCCATTTACGTTGAGGACTGGATTGAAAACGACGAGTCCTTAGAGGCTGTAAACGGATACTGATATAGGATATGAAACAACCGCCGACCTATTTTAGCCGGCGGTTTTCTTGTACTTTCTTTTCCTTGTACTTTCTTAACTTTAGTATTTTTCTTAAAAAGAAAATATCAACTAAATACTAACTATAATTTAATGACTAAACTAACACTACGGTTTAATTACTTAAGACCCTTTTCGTATGCTTCAATCATCTTTTTAACCATCTGACCGCCGACAGAACCTGCCTGACGTGATGTGATATCTCCGTTGTATCCCTGCTTAAGGTTTACGCCAACTTCTGCAGCAGCTTCCATCTTGAAACGCTCGAGTGCTTCCTTTGCCTCGGGAACTACGATGTTGTTCTTAGACATTGTTATTTTCTCCTTTTCTTAAAATTTCATATACTTGTCGGCTACTGAGAGTAATAAAAGCTCTTTTTTCGCCGCAAGATTATTTTGTGTACATGAGAGAAATATATAAGATGAAATTTTTGCATGGAGTTACAGATTTTAGGCGAAGGCTAAAAATTTGTAAAAAGTTAAATTGTGGTTATTTTTTTATAACAAAAGCACAAATTATGTATTTACACTAATAAAAAAACAGTTTATAATATAGACGGATTTATCCGATATTTTAAGAAAAGGAGATATACTTAATGAAAATCGGAAGAAAAATTTTAAGCATTGTTCTATCCCTCTGCATGATTTTGTCTTTAGCAGCAGTAGGCACCCTCAGCACCTCTGCCGCCGAGGGCGAAATCAAAAATGTCATCTTAATGATTGGCGACGGCATGGGAAAAGAGCAGGTCAAAGCAGGAGCTATCCACAAGGGCTCTAATCTTGTATTTCAGGATTTTGAAGCTCAGACAAGTGTTGGCACCTCCTCGCTCTCAGGTACTACCGACTCTGCCGCAGCCGCAACCGCTATGGCATCGGGCGTCAAGACAAACAACGGAAATATCGGTCTTGACAAAGACGGCAACAAGGTTGAAAACTTAGTTGAGTTTTCAAAAAACAGAGGGCTTAAAACCGGCGTTGTTGCCACTCAGGTGCTTCCTCACGCAACTCCCGCAGGCTTTACCTCCCACGTTACCTCCCGATACAGCTACAACACAATAGCCGTTCAGCAGATTTTACTTCAGCCTGACGTTATTATGGGCGGCGGCTCAACCTACTTTACAGGACGTGACGAGCTCCTTGCTGCGAATAATTTTGAAGTCGCAACAACCCTTGAGGATGCCAAGAATGTATCTGCCGACAAAAACCTCTTAGGCATCTTTGACAACAACTACATCACCGCTGACGAAGAGCCTAAGCTCTCTGAGATGACCGAGCTTGCTCTTTCCCGTCTTACAAACGAAAACGGCTTCTTCGCAATAATTGAAGGCTCCGACATCGACTCCTACTGTCACCAGAACGACATGGAGAAAATGCTCAAGGAGCTCATGGTTTTCGATGATGCAGTAGCCGTTGCGAAGGCCTATGTTGACGCAAATCCCGGCACACTCCTCATTGTTACCGCTGACCACGAAACGGGTGGTCTGAAAGTTCCCGCAGGAACTACTAAAGCAACCCTTACAAACAGCCTTTTCTCAAGCGAAAGCCACACAGGCGCTGATGTCGGTATATATGCCTACGGTACCGGTGCAGATAAGCTCTGTGCTTCAGAGAAAATCGAAAACACCGATATCCACGCTTTCATTACCGCAGAGCTAAACGCAACCTACGGCGAGGCTCCTGTTACCGATTTCACAAACTACAACGACTACCGCATATTCTTCGAAGCTCCCGAGTCTTGGGAGGGTGTTAACATTGTCCTCAAGAATTCTGCCGATGCAGAGCCTCAGTATTTTGGCATGACGGAGATTGAGGAAAACATCTACTCTCACACCTTCTATAATTACAAGGACGTAGATTTTGACAGTATCAGCATAGCCTTTGCCAATACTGCCGAAAGCGCAGAAATAACCGAATTTGTACCCTTCGAGGGCTTCTACAAAATTTTCAGTATCGAAACCGGTCTTTGGACAAGCTTCACGCCTACCCAGGGTATCATATACTTTGAGAAACCCGAAAGCTGGTCGGAGGATGTCTATGCCTACACCGCAGGCACCTGCTACTACGGAGTATTCCCCGGCACAAAGACGACTAAGGTCGAGGGTTCTGACAACATCTATCAGCTTGTTATCTCCGACGATGTAGTCGTCGAGGAATTCCTTGAATTTACCGTAGTATTCTCCGACGGAGTAAACAAGTATCAGACGACGGATGTCAGCTTCGCAGGAATGAATAAGGTTTTCCGAGTTTTCGGCGAGGAAACAACAAAAACCGCCTACGGCTGTTGGTATGACTATCCCTACATTCCCGCAAGCCCCGATGAAGCAACCGTTAAAATCTACCTTGCAGACGAAACCGAGTGGAATATTAAGCAGAACAACGCCGCACTCTTTGTTCAGTGTGATTCCGGCGAGCCTATACCTCTCACCTACGAGGGTAAGGATAAGGGCAACGCACGAGTTTGGTCGGCAGAAATTCCTGCAAACACACAGGCTCTTGTATTCCTGAGAAGAGATAATTTAGCACCCTACGCCATTTGGAATGTGTTTACTCCCATTTCAATTTTCAGCGGAGAAAACACCTTCTATGCTCTTACCGAAGATGCCGGCGGCTATTGGGATATGCCCCGTGAGATTACTCCCGACGAGGTTCTCGATGAGATAAACACAGAAGTCACCCTCTACTATGCCGTACCCCAGGCAATCGTTGACGCAGGCTATACAGTAAAGCTCAACAGACGACTTGATAAGGACGCAGGCGTTCAGAAATGGGCGCAGAGCGAAATGACCGACACCGGCAATACCTACAACGGCAAGAAGATTTATAAAGGTACCTTTATTGCCACCTACGGCGGAGTTTATGAGCTTCAGTTCCAGAACTATCTGGGCAAAGTATGGAAATCACAGACGCAGCCCATTAAAGAGGTTTGGACCGAGGCAGAAGCTCTCAACGGAAAGCTCTTTGACGGCGCAAACTTCGTTGATTATACCCCCGGTACCGATGTGGGAAGCTCAGAGCTTACCACAATTTATCTTGATGCAACCAAGTTAAGTTGGTACACGGGAGCCACAATTACCGCTTACGATAAGGATATGAACATTCTCAGTCAGAATGAGCCTTTAGCTTCCACCGCTATTCCCGAGGGATATACTCCTGCAGGAGCAACTAAAGCAATGTTCTACACAGGTAAAATCCCCGCTGACGCAAAGTTCATTTCCTTCTTCCGCATTGACGGCGGCAATATCTACAACTACTGCTGCACACTTGATGATGTAAACAGCAACGTAATCGAAATCAAGGGTAACGCCTTTGTTTTAGACGGTCAAAAGCAGTCCTCAAACTATCGCTCAGGTGAGTGGACCAATATCGGTGAAGCTTCTACCACAGTGCCTGTTGTCACCGTTATCTTAGGTGACGCAGACGCAAACTCTCAGGTAAACGTTAAGGACGCAACCGCAATTCAGAAGCACGTTGCCATGATTGAGCAAATCACAGGCGACAACGCTTTTGCCGCTGATGTTGACTCAAACAATGAAATAAACGTAAAGGATGCAACAGCTATCCAGAAGTACGTCGCATTTATAGACACAGGCTATCCTATCGGTCAGGAAGCAGCCGTTGCCTAAACTGAATTTATCCCTATAAAAGCCGCCCCCTTATGCGAAACAAAAGGGGGCGGCTTTCTGCTATTATCCGAAATTCTAACTGCAATATTCGTGTATGAGTGCGTTTAGTTCCTTGCGCGTTTTAACCTCAATTCCTTTTTTTAGCTCCTCTTGTGCAGAGTAGGGCAAAGAGCTTAAAGCCGTAGTTGTCCGTATAAAGGGCTCCTCCTCAGAATTTTTGTAGGCTACCACAATATCTCCCTTACAGGTGAGGACATAGCTTTCCTCGTAGAATACTCCCCCTCTTGCATGAGTTTTCGGCTCTGATTTAGGGGGTGCGGTAACGTCAGCGATTACCGCCGAGGCGAGTACACATGCTATAACAACCACGCAGGTCACATAGAAGCACCGTCTTAGGGTACTTATTTTCACAGAAATCCTCTCCTTCGCAGTTATTTTTTCACAAAAATACTCAAATATTCATATTGCATACTGACACATTATAAGAAAATCACCAATTATGAGAAAAAAACTTTAATTTTTCTTTTCTCGGTGGTATAATATTAAAGTCTATTACTCTGATATTTTTAGGTTTATTAATATCTAATATATTTGTATTGTGGAAAGCTCAAGGAGGCTATTCATGAGAAAAACAGATATCAGTCGTTATAAAGCAAAACAAAAGGACTCGGAAAGCTCACCGCTGTTTTATGTAAAGGGTGTGGGAATGTTCGCTCTCAAGGCGCTTCTCACAGCTCTTCTTGTAATTTTTGTTGCCGGCGTACTCGTGTGCTTCAATGTTCTTTTCTATATTCTCGGTCTTGCCGCAGAACCCTCCGGTATTGACCTTAACGCCCGTTCCCTGAGCCTTTCAAGCTCCGTTTATGTGAAGAACCCAGACACAGGCGAGTTTTACGAGTACTCCACTCTCTACGGTACGGAAAACCGTATTTGGGTTGACTTTGACCGGATGCCCAAGGCTATAAAGGATGCCATAGTTGCCATCGAGGACCGACGCTTTTATCAGCACAACGGTGTTGACTGGATGCGTACCGCAAGCGCAGTATTAAACCTTGCAGGAGGAGACGACTCCTACGGCGGCTCAACCCTTACTCAGCAGCTCATCAAAAACTTAACTGAGGACGACGAGGTAAGCATCAACCGTAAGATAAGAGAAATCGTAAGAGCCTTAAAGGTTGAAAAGGAATATTCAAAAGACGAGATTCTCGAAGCATATCTGAATGTTGTAAACTTCGGCGGAACCTGTCAGGGCGTCGAAGCCGCCGCTCAGAGATACTTCGGCAAATCCATCAGCGAGTGTTCAATTGTTGAGTGCGCCTCTATTGCCGGTATCACTCAAAACCCCTCTCTTTGGGATCCCCTCATCTACCCCGAAAACAACTACAAAAGACGTAACATAATCCTAAAGGAAATGGTAGACCAGGGCTATATTACCGAAGCTGAATATAAACAGGCACGCGCCGATTCCGAAACGCTTACCTTCCACGACCACTCCTCGGACGAGGACGCAGTTCAAACTCCTATTCAGATACAGAATTGGTACCACGATCAGGTTGTATTTGATTTAGCAGACGACTTAGCCGAATATTACAGCATCAGCCGCGATGCCGCTATTGACAAAATCTACACCGAGGGCCTTAAAATTTACTGTGCTATGGATATAGAAGCTCAGAAGATGATAGAGGAGGAAGCTCTGAAGCTTGACGACTCCTACGACGAAGGCTTGCAGATTGGTATGACGCTGATGGGCTTTGACGGCAGAGTAATCGCAACCGTGGGAAGCTCTCAGGAAAAGGCGGGAAACCTTGTTTTTGACCGTGCTACCATGTCAACCTTACAGCCGGGCTCTTCAATCAAGCCTGTTGTTGCATATCCCTATGCAGTTAATAAAAACCTCTTACATTGGTCATCAATAGTTACCGACCAGCCCTTAGACGAGTGGGTATATCCCGACGGCACACACGGCCCGAACAACTGGTACGGATACTACCACGAAAACGGACTTCTCTTAGTGGACGCTATTGAGTGGTCCTCAAACGCCACAGCCGCACAGACAATTAAACTCATCGGCGGCCCTCAGGTAGCTTACAACCAAGCAAAAAACTGCTTAGGCTTTGAGCATATCACCGAGGACGGCGACCAGTACGCTTACGCCTCCTTCTCTCTGGGCGGCATGAACGGTGGCACAACCGTACGTGAAATGGCAGCGGCCTACGCCTATATCGGCAACGGCGGCAGATACTACAAGCCCTACACCTACTACTACGTTACCGACAGAAACGACAACGTAATCATAGATAACCGCGACCCTATTTCCATACAGGCTTACTCAAAGGAAACCGCTACAATAATGAACAGACTTCTTCACTACAACGTGAATAACTGTTATCATACATCAGCGGCTTGGGCAAATGTCTATGGCTGGGAAATCGCCGGTAAGACAGGTACCACCGACGGAGATACAAACAGCTGGTTCTGCGGAGCTTCACCGTACGCCACCTTAGCTGTATGGACAGGGTTTGACGAGCCTCAGAGAATCAGCGGCTATGGCACCACCCTTGCCGCAAAAACCTTCTCAAGCGTTATGTCGAAGTACCTTGAAGATAAGGATTACAAAGAGTTTACTCTTTCCTCAAATGTAGTTGAGGCTGAGTACTGTACCTATACGGGACGTCTTGCAACCTCTATCTGCACAGATACCGAGACAGGCTATTACTCGGAGGATAACATTCCTCCCTCATGCCACAGTCACGCAGGCGGAGGCGTCGGCGAGGTTGAAACTACTTCTCCTGAGGAAACCTCAACCGGTACTATCCCCACAATCATTATTGATGTAAACGGAGATAACACCACAGCGCCCACACTTCCGGACGCTTCACTTCCTCCCGAGCCCACCGAGGGCTGAGAAGATTTTGAAAACTAAAGCTATAAATAAAGGGGTTATAAAATTGATATCAGTAGCATTAATGGGTCACGGAGTTGTAGGCTCAGGAGTCGCCGAAATTCTCACAACTCACAAACAGAAGCTATTCTCATCAGTCGGTGAGGAAATCTCCCTCAAGTATATTTTAGACTTGAGAGAGTTTCCCAAAAGTCCTCTTTGCGACAGATTCACAAAGGACTTCGAGGTTATTGTAAACGACAAGGAAGTCAGAGTTGTTATCGAAACCATGGGAGGCTTAAATCCTGCCTATGAATTCACAAAACGCTGTCTTTCTCTCGGCAAGAGCGTTGTCACCTCCAACAAGGAGTTAGTTGCCCGTCACGGCGCAGAGCTTCTTAAGATAGCTAAGGAAAACAACGCAAACTATCTTTTCGAAGCAAGTGTCGGCGGCGGTATTCCCATTCTCCGTCCTATCGACCAATGCTTAGTTGCCAACAATGTTGACGAGATTGCCGGTATTCTCAACGGCACAACCAACTTCATCTTAACCAAGATGATTAACGAAAACATGGCTTTCGACACAGCCCTTAAGCTTGCTCAGGATTTAGGCTATGCCGAGAGAAATCCCGAAGCTGACGTCGAGGGACACGACGCCTGCCGCAAGATTTGTATTTTGGCTTCTCTTGCATTCGGCAAGCACGTTTATCCCGACAACGTACATACCGAGGGCATTACAAAAATCACCCTTGAGGACGTTGAGTATGCAGCCTCCTGGGGCGGTGTAATAAAGCTCATAGGAAGCTGTAAGCCTCTTGACAATGGGCTAATGGATATCGTAGTTGCACCCATGTTCGTGCCATGCACAAGTCAGCTTGCAAATATCAACGACGTATTCAACGGCATTATGGTACGCGGAGACTGCACAGGCGATGTAGTATTTTACGGCAAGGGTGCAGGAAAACTCCCCACAGCCTCCGCAGTTGTTGCCGATACAGTTGACTGCTGCAAGCACCTTAAAACCCGCAAGAGACTTTTCTGGGCAGATTCCACCGAAAATAATATCGCTGACTACAAGCTCTCAAAGGTAAAGGTCTACGTTAGAGCTTTAGCCGACGACATTTCCTCAGCATATACTATGGCACAGGAGATATTCGGTGCTACCTCCCGACTTGACCGCAAGGACGCGCAGGAAGGCGAGTTTGCTTTCGTAACCGAAGAGCCTCTCCCCTACGGCGAGATTCTCTCGGGTCTTGAGTCCCTAAAGCGTCTTGATGTTGAAATCCTCTCAACTATCAGAATCGGCAACCTTTAATCAGTCAATCTTTTATTCATAATATCAGAAAGGGTACAAACAATGAGCTTAATCGTACAGAAATTCGGCGGTTCCTCTGTTAAGGATACAGAGCACTTAATGAACGTGGCAAGAATCGTAACCGACACCTACAAGAAAGGTAACGATGTTGTGGTTGTAGTTTCCGCGCAGGGCGACACCACCGACGACCTTATCGCAAAGTACAAGGAAATTGACTCCAATCCCTCCGAGCGTGAGCGTGATATGCTCCTTGCCGCAGGCGAACAGATCTCAATCTCTCTCCTTGCAATGGCTATTCAGAGCTTAGGCTTTCCCGCAGTTTCACTCTTAGGCTGGCAGGCAGGCTTCTCAACCACATCTTCTCACACAAGAGCAAGAATTAAGAAGGTTGAAACGACACGTCTCAAGAACGAAATCGCAAGGAAAAATATCGTTATTGTTGCAGGCTTCCAGGGTATGGATAAATACGACGACCTTACAACCTTAGGCCGCGGCGGCTCCGATACCTCAGCCGTTGCAATCGCAGCAGCTATGGGCGCAGACCTCTGTCAGATTTTCACAGACGTTGAGGGTGTATTCACCGCAGACCCAAGGAAAGTCCCCACTGCCATTAAACTTGATGAAATATCCTACGGCGAAATGCTTGAGCTTGCCTCCTTAGGCGCACAGGTGCTCAACAACCGCTCCGTAGAGCTTGCTAAGAAATACAACATTGAGCTTGAGGTGCTTTCAAGCCTTACAAACAAACCCGGTACAATAGTAAAGGAGAAAACTAAAATGGAAAAATTCTTAATCAGCGGTATAGCAAAAGACGATGACATTGTTCGTATATCAGTAACCAACATTCCTGATGAGCCCGGTCTTGCTTTCAAGCTCTTCTCTGTTCTCTCTGCCAAGGGCATCAACGTAGACATTATTCTTCAGTCAATCGGCAGAGACAATAAAAAGGATATCTCCTTTACTGTAAACAAAGACAACGCAGAAACCGCAATGGCTCTCCTTGAGAAAAACTTTATTACACGCTACGACGGCGTTAAGCTTTCGATGAACGATAATGTTGCGAAAATCTCCATCGTAGGCTCAGGTATGGAAAGTCACGCCGGTGTTGCTACCGATATGTTCGAAGCACTTTTCGACGCAAATATCAACATTCACATGATTTCCACCTCTGAGATAAAGATTTCCGTTCTTATCCGTAAGGAGTTTGCAGACAAAGCTGTATCAGTTCTTCACGACAAATTCTTCCCCGCCGAGTAATTTTACTCACACAAAATGTCATATTTCGGAGACAGCTTCCATATTTGCTGTCTCCGTTTTTTCTCATAGAAATAGGGAAATGACAAATCTTGAGACGTCACATTCTTTGTTTACAAGTTGATTACAAAATTTCAATAACTCTTGACATAATACTAAAATAACAATAATATTGTTTTAGCAAGTAATATAGATCGTTTAGGCTTTACTAAATAGGCTATTATCCATAGGCTTCGAAGTCTAAATGGGCTTATTCGCTTAACATCTGTACCGCTTTATTATCGCTGATTTCAGATATAAATTGTGATATCGTGCATAAGATAAAACGAAGCGGTATAAGATAATTTTCCGGGAGGTTCTAAAAATGGTTTTAGAAAAAGTAAAGGTAATTTTAGCTGAGCAGTTTGATGTTGACGAATCGGAAATTCTTGCGGAAACAGATCTCCAGCAGGATTTAGGCGCTGATTCTCTCGACGTTGTTGACCTTCTCATGTCCCTTGAGGACGAGTTTGAGGTTGAAATTCCCGACGAGGAAATCGAGAACATCAAAACCGTGGGCGAGATTGTTGCCTACATCGAAGCTAATTCATAATAGGCTTTACTAAACCGAATAAAGGGAGTCGATAAACTCGGCTCCCTTTAATTTTTTCTCAAAGCCCCTTAAATCCCGAAAAGCACTTGAAAAAAACGCGTTATATATGTATAATAGCCTTGTATGTTTAATTTAAGAGGTGTTAATATGGCAGATAATAAAAAAATGGTCGAGGCAATCACCAGCCGCGACGAGGACTTTGCAAAGTGGTACACCGACATCGTCAAAAAAGCCGAGCTTGTTGACTACTCAGGTGTTAAGGGCTGCATGGTTATTAGACCCTACGGCTACGCAATTTGGGAAAATATTCAGAAAGACCTTGACCGCCGTTTCAAAGAAACAGGTCACGAAAACGTATATATGCCCATGTTTATCCCCGAAAGCCTTCTCCAGAAAGAGAAAGACCACGTTGAAGGCTTCGCTCCCGAGTGTGCTTGGGTTACTATCGGCGGCAGCGAAAAGCTCGCCGAGAAGCTCTGTGTTCGTCCTACTTCCGAAACTCTTTTCTGTGAGCATTACGCTAACATAGTTCACTCCTACCGTGACCTGCCAAAGCTTTATAACCAGTGGGTAAGCGTTGTACGCTGGGAAAAAACCACCCGTCCCTTCCTCCGTTCAAGAGAATTTCTCTGGCAGGAGGGTCATACAATCCACGCCACCGCAGAGGAAGCTATTGAAGAAACCGAAAAGATGCTTAACGTTTATGCGCAGTTCTGCGAGGAATCCCTTGCTATGCCCGTAATTAAGGGCAAGAAAACCGAAAGCGATAAGTTTGCCGGTGCAGTATCGACCTACGCTATTGAAGCCTTAATGCACGACGGTAAGGCTTTACAGGCAGGCACCTCCCACTATTTCGGCGACGGCTTCGCAAAGGCCTTCGATATCCAGTAT
>JAQXHW010000038.1 GCA_029007475.1 Oscillospiraceae bacterium
AGCTTCCTTAGCGGCCTTTTTAGCCCACTGACCGGTAATAACGTAGTCTGCTTTGCCGGACTTGTTCATGAGGTTCAGAGGAACCATAGCAAACTGAGAGGAAGCGCCGCCCTGGAGGAAAAGCACCTTGTAGTTGTCGGGGATTTCCATAATTTCGCGGAGAAGTGCCTCGCACTCCTTGATGATTGCGTCATATACTTTTGAGCGGTGGCTCATTTCCATAACGGACTGGCCGCTGCCCTTGTAATCAAGCATCTCTGCTGCTGCGGTTTTTAGGACCGACTCAGGTAAAACCGAGGGACCTGCTGAAAAATTGTAAACTCTTGACATTTACTGACACCCTTTCGTATGCCGCGCGCCTTTAGGCACTCGGAATTTTATTATATTAGTAAAATAAAACCAAAATTTATTATATTACTTTGGTAAAGCATAGTCAAGGAAAAAAGAGCAAAAAATGAAGCTGCCCATAAATTTGGACAGCTTCAACAAGTTTTAATTATTTATCTCGAAAAACATCGTATTCTTTGCTTGCCCCGCGTCTGGCTTGTCTCGAGCGTTTTTTTGCTCTTTTTGACTTCTTTTTGCCTTTTTTTGCAGAGCGGCTTAGATTTTTGAAGAAGTAACCGATGCGAGTAAAGAGAATTTTCAAGCCCTCGGCGAGCGTTTTGAGGAATGAGATAACTCCGAATAAGGGGGATTTCTTTTCCGACTTTTGAGTTCCTCTTTCCTTTCGGGGCATTGTTTCGATATTTTCGAAGTCCTGCTCGAAGTAATCCCTGCTTGATTTATAGCCGGAAACCGTACCCGGCTGAGACTGCCGTCTTAGATTTTCTTCGGCTGACTCAAGCACATCGTATTCGGCGTTTCGTGCCCGTCTGCGGTCGCGGCTTTTTCTCAGTCTTTCCTTCTTTTGCTTTCTACCCAAGAGATAAGCGGCAATAAGCATTATGAGGATAAGGATAACCGCTATGGCAATAATCCAGCCTAAGACGGTGCTTCCTGCCTCCTTCAGCTGAGTGCTTCTGACAATATCAAACTCAATGCTGTTAAGGCTTGTGTTAATAAGGTTTAGCTCGTCAGAGGTGAAGTCGTCCCCGGCGGACTGGGAGTGTATGTAGATTTTCATACCGCTTATAAGAGTGATACTCATTCTGCCGTAGTAGACTACATTGCCGATATATTGCTTTTCGGTGAAGTCTAAAAAGTCAACTCCGCCGTAGGTAGCTTCTCTGCTTCCCGTGAAGATGTCATCCTCTAAAAGCTCCTCGCGGACAACCTCCAAGTCACTGCTTGTGTAGATATCCTTGTGAGTTTCTGCCTTTTCCATGAATATTTGGATAAGAAGCTCTGAGTTTGCGCCTTTGGCTTCAAGATAGACATTTTGAGGAAGTGCTGCGCCCTCGGTATCCTTAGTTACAACCGACATCTCAGAGGGGAAGTATATTGATAGTCCCAAGTCGGAAATATAGTATTTTACACTCTCCGCAAAGGCTGTGAAAACGCAGGAAAGGGAGAGGATAAGAGCGATTGTTAAAGCTGAAATTCTCCTAAAGATTTTCATTTTACCAACTCCGAAATCTATTAAAATCAACTGTTTTTCTTTTGCTTTTTGTATTCTTTAACTCGCTTTTTAAGGTAGGCGAAGGTTTCCTTTTCGCCTTTCTCGGCGAGCATTATAAGGAGCTCCTCTAATTCGTCTGAGGTCTCGGGATGAATAAATCTTGTTGCTTTCGCCTTAAGAAAGTAGCTTAAGGGGAAGGAGTCCTCGTACTTTTCGCCGTTGTAGATTTTGCTTGCGGCTACCCGGTCACAGAACATCTCAGCCAGGTAGTTATAGGGCATTTTTACGGGTTCGTTCACTTTGGTTTTGGGATTGTAGTCCGACCAGTATTCAAAATGGTGGCGGTTTCTGCCCTTGTGGTGCATCCAGGCTTTCGAGTATCCGTAAAGCTCTCGCTCTTTTTCGTTGGGGCTTCGCTGACCTTGGTAGTATTTAGCTCCCGAGAAAAACTCAACAGGGGCATACTTTGAAAGGTCATGAAACAGTCCCTGAAAGCCTATTCCCGCCTTAATACAATGGATTATTACCTTGTGGCGGTGCTTTGTGATAGTGCTAAAATGCTTAATAGCCTTAATCATTCTTTACCTCAAACAGTCAGTAGTTTCAATGTAAAGTCATTATACCGCAATTTTTAAGATGTGTAAAGACGGATTCTCACACAAGCTTCGTCAGAAGCACCACGCTCTCTATGTGCTTGGTATAGGGGAACATATCGAAGCCCTGTGCCTTTACCGGCTTATAGCCTAATTTCGAAAGCAATCGAATATCCCTTATCTGTGTGTCGATATTGCAGGAGATGTAGACTATTCTATCGGGGGCGACTCTGGCTAAAGTTTTAAGAAAGCTCGGCGAACAGCCTGCTCTTGGGGGGTCAAGGAAAGCGGCGGTGAGCTTTACGGATTTTTTCGCAAGCTCCGACATGTATTTTTCTGAATCTGCACAGATAAATTCTATGTTTTCTACATTGTTCATTTCTGCGTTGATTTTCGCGTCCTCAACGGCGTTTTCGACCTGTTCAACAGCATAGACCTTTCCTGCATGCTTTGAGGCTATTATTCCTATGGTTCCTGTGCCGCAGTAGGCGTCGAGAACCGTGTCGTTTTCCGTGAGCTTTGCAAATTCCATGGCGGTGCCGTAAAGATTTTCGGTCTGCTTGGAGTTAATTTGAAAAAATGAATTGTAGCTTATGCGAAAATCACAGCCGCATAGGGAGTCTGAAATTGTATCTGTACCGAAAATCACCTTGGGGTCGTTTCCGGGTATTAGCTTATCCGTTGCGCTTTTGGTGAGGATGATAGATTTTATTTCGGGAAACTCCCTTGAAAGCCTATCGGAAAGCTCCTTTTCCTCAGGAAATTTACTCCTGCTGTCGCAGACGATAACTACCATAATATCCCCGTTTTTGCGGCTTTCCCGGATTATTACGCTTTTGACACTCCCCTTTTGTCTGCGCGTGTCAAAGGGTGATATTTTCAGAGCCTCAAAGGTTTTCGAGAGGAAATTTCCGATTTGGTTTTGTTTTACTGTGTGTAAGGAACAATCGCCGCATTTTACCGTGGCGCCGGTCGTGCTCTGATATATTCCGCAGTAGATTTTGCCGTCTTTCTCCTTTTTATATACAAACTGGGCTTTGTTGCGGTAACGTAGTGTTTCCTCAGACTCCTTAATTTTTGAAAGGGCGCAGAGTCGGTTAAACCTAAGGCGCATCTCGTTTTGCTTATACCTTATCTGCCTTTGGTAATCCATGTTGGAAAGCTGACAGCCGCTGCATTTTTTCTGCACCTTGCAGTATTTTTCATCACGCAAAATTCTCACCCCATTCTGTTTATCCTTGAGCTTATTCTATCACATGAGAGGGAATAAATAAATACATATCAAAAAAATCTTGCTACAAGTAGCCGTATGTATTATAATAAACATATATAACCTGAATTAAGGGGTTGGTATTTTGAAAAATATTAAGAGGATAGGAGCGCTTCTCCTTGCTCTTTGCATGATAATGAGTTTAGGCGCCTGCGCAATAAAAGTTGCTCCTGCCGAGCCAATGTCAAGCGCTGATGAGGCAGAGGCTTTAGGCTTTGAAAAAAACAAAGCTGTCGGCAAGGTTGCCGTAGGGGAATATGTTTTCCTCAGCGTCAAGATTCGCGACGAGTACAAAAACGAGGTAAAATGGAGCTCCAGCGCACCCGAAATTGCTACGGTAGACTCAAACGGCAGAGTTGACGGCATTAAAGCCGGCGAGGTTACAATTACTGCCCGCGCCATGAACGCGACCCTTGATTTTTCTTTAACCGTTACAAAGGCGCCTGCCGTTACCCTAAGCGATTCAACAGCTACCTTCGGCGCTGAAAGCGCCATGGCGGAATTAGAGAGCAACAAGCGTTCCGAGTCTGATATAAATCTCTACGCATTGCTTATCAATCTTTCAGAGCACACCGTTATTGCCTATACCTACGATTCCGACGGGTCTTATACAATTCCCGTGAGGAAAATGGTCTGTGCTACGGAGCTTTCCGAGAAGCTAATACCGAAGCATTATTACTACACAGGAAGCAAGGACCGCTGGTATCAGGATGATGACGGACTCTACTACCAGTTTTCAACGAGTTTTTCCGATGATTTCAGATTTTCAAGCACTCCATACAGTAAAGAGGGCGCCGCATCACTCATTACCGAAAGCTATAACAGCATCGGTACAAGCTGTACAAGCGGTGATATCTGGCTATCCGTCGCGGACGCAAAGTGGATTTATGAAAACTGTAACGAGGGCACTTTTGTAAGAGCCTATGACAGGTATTCTACAGCTATCGCAAAGCCTGTACCTTTGAAGCTCAACGGCGAGAATGCCGAAAAGGGTTGGGATCCCACAGATCCTTCCTCGAAAAATCCCTATAAAAAGCTTACTCCTACCTTTACGGGTGTTGAGGATATTACCGTTTCAAAGGGCGCAAACTTTAATCCCACGAACGGCGTTGAAGCCTTTGATACCTGTGGCAACAAGGTTTCAAAGGGTATTAAGGTTGAGGGAACGGTTAATACCGCAAGACCGGGTAAATATGTCATCACCTACTGCTATACCGACAACCTGAAGCGTACAGGAAGAGCCGACAGAACAGTAACGGTAAAGTAATAAAATTGCAGATAAGAAATAATAACAAATTAACCGCCGCAGTTTTCAAAAGCTGCGGCGGTTTTACGTCTACCAAGTAGTAACCTGAATAGCAAATATTGTTTCTATTCCACATCGAAGAGAGCCTTCAGAGTTTTATAATCGGCAATTCCGGTTGCCTCAAGACCGTTGTCCTCTTGGAACATGGTGATTGAGTTCTTTGTTCCTGAACCGTAGTAGGTTGTGGGTGAGTCGCCCTCATCAAAGGAGATGTAACGAATATCAACAAGTCTCTGCTGAATAACTCTTATGTCCTCGCTCTCGTCACCCTCTTTGTAGACAGTGTCGGGAGTAAAGGTAATGTTGTAGCCTGAGGGAGTAACCGAGCCTGAGCTTGAGGGTTTCGTTTCGGGTTCGGAGGGAGCCGATGTGGGGGCTTCGGCTGTGCCCTGACTGTTTGGAATATAGGGCGTTCCGTTTGCAGAAAGAGTGGTTGAATTAAAGAGCACCTCAAGAGTTTTGAAGTCAGCTATACCCGTTGCCTCAAGACCGTTCTTGCTCTGGAAATCCTTAACTGCGGCTGCTGTCATTGAGCCGTAGTAGGTTGTGGGTGAGTCGCCCTCAGTGAGTTTTAGGTAGCCTAAGTCAACGAGTCTCTGCTGAACAATCTTTACATTTGCGTCGTCAGAGCCTTCCTCGTATTTCATATCCTTATTAAGCTCAATTCCGTACAGCTTTTGCAGAGATTCGCCTGTTGCCTCCGGCGAAACTATGCCGGGGAACATTTTTGAGAGCATGAATTGCTGAGTGCTGAGCATGGTGTTGCCCTGCCTTGAGAGGGACTCCTTGGGCAGCATATAGGTGCGGCTGTTTTTCAGAGCGCTCATGTTGTGGAGTGTTGAGCTGTCTTTCAGATAATTGAGAACAGTCTCATCATCATAGAAAATGAAGTCGGGATTGGAAATTTTAAGGATATCCTGATCAACCTTGAGCTCAGTGAAATTTGTTGCAACGTTGGTTGCGGCAAGGTAATTGAGGAAGTAACCCTCCTGAGTGGGCAGAGTTTTATTGTAGGGGAAGGAGGAGAGGATGCCTGCCTCGTTCATGTAAAGGTAACAGAAGCTCACGACGGTAGCGCTCTCAACCTGACTTTCTGCTTGAGAGAGAGTCTTGGTGAGTCGGTTATAGGAGCTTTCGCCCATCTGAGCACCGTCTGTTTTACCTCCGAAGATTTTGCCTAAGGTCAGGTAGAGAGTCTTTAGCATTTCCTCATCGGTGGGGACAAGATGCAGAATAACCTCGAGTCCGTTATCCTTGAGCGTTTTAGCTGTTTCCTCAGGGAGAGGTTTCTCCGTGAGGACATATTTTGCGCCGCTTGCAATAATCTTTTCGGCGTCCGGGTTATCCTCGCTGCCTACTGAGCCTATATAGCGGGTAAGCTCCTCCTGTGTGCAGGAATCGCTCAAAGCGGCAATCTGGGTGCTGTAGCCTAAGTAATAGACAATGTCGGCGAGATTGTCGGAAAGGACAACTACCTTTTCCGGCTTTTGGGAAATTTTGGTGTGGCCTACGGTGACGGGAAAGTTTCCGTCAGAGCTGCTGCAGCCGGCAAAACCCAGGCAAACCGAGCAGAGTGTCAAAAGGCACAGAACGCATGAAGTGATTTTTTTGAGCATAAAGATACCTCCAAATAAGAAAATCGGTATATCAATTTAGATAAAAATGCGTGTATTAAGGGCTGTTTTGTCAAGCCATAGCTATACATATACATATTACTATCATTTTGTCGTTTAGTCAAATAAAAAGGCGAAATTTGTGATTAGAAAAAATTTTGAAAAAAATATAAAAATTTTTTGAAAAATCCCTTGACTTTTATCGAAACACAGTATATAATAAGCAAGTCGCTTCAAGAGAGACGACAAACTGAATAGTTGGTGTTGATGACGTAGGGGGTCCACCCGTTCCCATTCCGAACACGGAAGTTAAGCCCTATAGTGCCGACAATACTTGGCTGGTGACGGCCCGGGAAGATAGGAAGATGCCAACACATAAAAGCTTCCACCCAATAGGGTGGTCGTTTTTTTTGCCCTGACGGAGTAAATGTGAAAAGCTCACGATAGCTTTTGATAATAAGAGTAGAACAGCCTCGGCGGATTCACCGAGGCTGTTCCTGTATTTATACGGTTTTCGCGTTTTGCGAAGTATGGCGTTATGAGTAAAAATAACACTTAAGCATCTTTTGCCGATATTTGTATCGGGCGCTTTACTATACGTTAAATCTAAAGAGTACAACATCGCCGTCCTTCATGACGTACTCCTTGCCCTCGCTGCGAACAAGTCCCTTTTCCTTGGCGGCAGCCATGGAGCCTTGCTCAATAAGGTCGTCGTAGGCTATAACTTCGGCACGGATAAAGCCTCTCTCAAAATCGGTATGGATTTTTCCTGCGGCACCGGGAGCCTTTGTGCCCTTCTTAATTGTCCAGGCGCGAACCTCCTGCTTTCCTGCGGTCAGGAAGGAGATAAGACCCAAAAGCGAGTAACATTCGTTAATGAGGCGGTCAAGACCTGAGCTGTCAAGACCTAAATCGGCAAGGAACATTTCTTTATCTTCCTTATCAAGCTGAGCAATTTCTTCCTCTGTACGGGCACAGATAGGAAGTACGGCGGCACCCTCTAAATCTGCCCTCTCTTTAACTTTTTTGAGACTCTCGTTGTTCTCAATTCCATTTGAAAAGTCATCCTCGCTCATGTTTGCGGCGTAGATAATGGGCTTGTTTGAGAGGAGAGCAACCTCCTTGAGAAGCTCTGCTTCCTCCTCGGTACATTCAACACTTCTTGCGGAGCGGCCCTCGTTAAGAGTTTCGAGGACTCTCTCAAAGAAAGCGACCTCTGCGGCATATTTTTTGTCGGCTTTCATCATCTTTTTAGCCTTGTCGATACGTCTTTCAATCATCTCAACGTCTGAGAGAATTAGCTCCAAGTCTATGGTGTCAATATCTCTGAGAGGGTCAACGCTTCCCTCAACATGAATGATATCTCCGTCCTCAAAACAGCGGACAACGTGAACAATGGCGTCACACTCGCGAATGTTCGAGAGGAATTTATTTCCGAGTCCCTCGCCCTTTGATGCTCCCTTGACAAGACCTGCGATATCTACGAATTCAATGGTTGCCGGAGTGTACTTGTCGGGGTCGTACATTTCCGCGAGTTTATCAAGACGTTTGTCGGGCACTGCAACAACGCCTACGTTAGGCTCAATTGTGCAAAAGGGATAGTTTGCAGACTGTGCGCCTGCGTTGGTGATTGCGTTAAAAAGCGTGCTTTTTCCCACGTTGGGAAGTCCTACTATACCAAGTTTCATTGCGGTATACCTCCGAGTAATGATAATAAATAATAAATTCCGTAAGCTATAGGCTGATGCAAAACGTAGATGATAAGTGCGTTTTGACCCAGCATAGAAAGAAAAGGAATACGTGGTTTATACATGAATTTCGGGAATTTTTCCTCTTTTGCGAAGCGACCTAAGAAAGTACCGAAGAGAAAGGCGAAAAGCCACGGCAGTAGAGGAAAATAGTCTGAATAATAGGTATTCGGGGCAATAAAGCCGAAAATCATGAGGTAGTTACTGCTGTAAAGCTCCTTGGGAAGATTGATTTCAAAGGGCTCAAAGAGCAGGTTTCCGTTCTGCAAATTATAGGTTAGGAAAAAGAATATTACGCAGAGCGAGAGCCCCAGCCAAAGAGGAATCTTTGCGAGAAGTTTTTTGAGGGGTACATAGAGCAAAATGCTCACGCTGAGAAGATGAAGAATTCCGAAAGATATGGGAGCTTCGGGTATTATGAAAATTGAAACCGCAGTAACTCCTAAGGAAATGCCCAAAATGATGAGGCCTCTCATGAGATTGTTGTGGCTCAGGTGACAGGAAATTCCGCAGATTATTATGAAAGCCGCCGCGAAGCAGGGCTGTATGGGGCTGAAAAATC
This sequence comes from Oscillospiraceae bacterium, assembly GCA_029007475.1. GTDB lineage: Bacteria > Bacillota > Clostridia > Oscillospirales > Acutalibacteraceae > Ruminococcoides. Next base: position 8,654 of record JAQXHW010000038.1, read on the forward strand.
TGAAAAGCTTTACGGAAATCTCACCGCCGTACATGAAACCCATTGTGAAAAAACAATGAAAGAACACCATGCAGAAAACGCAGAAGCCACGGATTTCGTCAAGAGCGTGAATACGTTTCTTTTTTTCCATTGGCTCACCCTTTATAAATAGAAGTTGAAAAATTGCTGAAAATACGGTAAAATATATTTTATCATATTTCAGAGAAAGTTACAAGTAGATTGTAGGGTGACATTATGTACGAATATATACTCTTTGATTTAGACGGAACAATTACTCAGAGCGCCCCGGGAATTCGCAGGTGCATTGAGCTTACAATGGAGAAAATGGAGAAGCCCTGTCCGGACCTTTCCGATTACAGCAGATATATAGGCCCTCCGTTAATGCAGACCTTTCAAAAACTTTGCGGACTCTCTCCTGAGGAGGCCGGGGCGGCTCATAAAATATATCTCGGTTTCTACGATACCGAGGGCGACCCTCGCAATAGGCTTTTTGACGGAGTAGAGGAGATGCTGAGAAAGCTCAGAGAGAAGCCCTGTAAGGTTGCTCTTTGTACCTCGAAAAACCGGCGTTCGGCAACGAGAGTTTGCGAGCTTTTAGGGGTGACTGAGTATTTTGACGCAATTTGCGGCTCTGACGGAACCCCTGAGCTTCGCGAAAAAGAGGATATTATTCCTTACGCGGTAAAGACCTTAGGCGGAAAACTTTCAGACAGGGTTGTTATGGTCGGCGATACCTTATTCGATGCCAAAGGAGCAGTATATAACGGTATCGACTTTGTGGGCGTCACCTATGGCTACGGCAAAAAAGAGGACATGGAGGCTGCCGGCGCTGAGATTTTTGCTTCTACCGCAGAGGAACTTTATGAGCTTCTTTCGGTATAATAGATAAGTTAAGAGATTCAGGCTGTGTTTTCACGGCCTGTTTTTTGTTTTGTGAATTACAGCGGGGATTCGGTCATATAAGTATGTATATAGTTTGACGAGGTGAGCGCTGTGTTTTCTGTTAAGGCTATAAAGCTCAAGGAGCAGGGAAAAAAGACGGAAACCGAAAGAACCGGTAAAAAGAGGAAAGCCTTTCCCTTGGCGGTAGTGTGTATTGTGGTGTTAAGCGTAGTCTTGCTCCTTGCTTTGACCTTAGGCAAGGTGCCCGACAGAGCGGTAGTTGAGGGCTTTTCATATAGCCTTACGGCAGAAAGTAATGATGAACGGGAAAAGTTTTGGAAGCAGTTTGGCTTTGAGGGGTCTTTTATCTCTCAGAGGGATATATTCATTCCCGAAAAGGGGGAGGAGTTTGAAAAATACAACAAACTGCAAATTGAGCAGGGGCTTGACCTGCGGGGCTTTGGTGGCTTAGAAGCCACGGAATATGTATTTGAGCTTACAAGAGATGACCTGAAGGAACCTCTTTTCGGAGTTATGACGGTCTACAAAAACAGGGTAATTGCCCTGCATTTTGATGAATTTGAGGGCGGGGGAGTTAAGGGAGTCTTTGATATTATGTAAGCTTTAGCAATTTCTACATTATCTTGAGTCGTTGTGCATTTTGCCACCATAGATATATGACAAATTACCAAAAAAAGGAGTGCTATTGTCAGCTAATTTTTTACTTTATGTTCGATTTACATAAAATATTGCCACAATCTTTAGTGAAAACATTAATGGTAAATTTCCGCGTATAGTGCTATATTATATATATAAATTTGAAAAGTATAATATTTTGCTTTTTCTATATGGAGGTTTACAAAATGGCAAATGTATCATTAAGACACGTTTACAAAATTTACGACGGTGGCGTAACTGCCGTTACCGACTTCAACCTTGAGATTGAAGATAAGGAGTTTATCATTCTCGTTGGTCCTTCAGGTTGCGGTAAGTCCACAACTCTGCGTATGATTGCAGGCCTTGAGGATATCTCTAAGGGCGAGCTTTACATCGGCAATATGCTTGCTAACGACGTTGCTCCTAAGGACAGAGATATCGCAATGGTATTCCAGAACTACGCTCTCTATCCCCATATGTCCGTTTATGATAATATGGCTTTCGGTCTTAAGCTTCGCAAGATGCCCAAGGACGAGATTAAGAGAAGAGTTGAGGAAGCAGCAAGAATTCTCGGCATCGAAGAGTACCTTGCAAGACGTCCTAAGGCTCTCTCCGGCGGTCAGAGACAGCGTGTTGCCCTCGGTCGTGCTATTGTTCGTGATCCTAAGGTATTCCTTCTTGACGAGCCTCTCTCAAACCTTGACGCAAAGCTCCGCGCTAACATGAGAACTGAGATTTCCAAGCTCTACCAGAGACTCGGCACAACCTTCATCTACGTAACTCACGACCAGACAGAAGCTATGACAATGGGTACAAGAATTGCTGTTATGAAGGACGGTTACCTGCAGCAGTGTGCTACACCCACAGAGCTTTATGATGAACCTGTTAATATATTCGTTGCAGGATTTATCGGAAGCCCCCAGATGAACTTTATAAATGTTACTCTTGAAAAGAAGGCAGACGGTGTTTACCTCGTTAACGAAAACGTTAATGTTAAGCTTCCTGAAGGAAAAGGTAACAGAGAAGAGCTTGCTCCTTACTACGGAAAAGAAGTTGTTATGGGTGTAAGACCTGAAA